>NZ_JAUBQD010000001.1:0-201309 GCF_036701085.1 Microcoleus sp. Pol7_A1 | reverse complement strand
GGAAGAAGGAAGAGGGAAGAAGGAAGAGGGAAGAAGGAAGAGGGAAGAAGGAAGAGGGAAGAAGGAAGAGGGAAGAAAATTTAGAAAATTTATCATCAGAAATTCATTTGTTTCACAGCGGTGCTGAATTAATGCCTGCACATAACCATCGAGTGCGCCGCCGCATTCAAAAAATTCTCATCAGTCGCGGCATTCAATTGCATTTAAAGGAAAAAGTCTGTGCTGTAGAAAAAATTGACAGGGAAACCAATTTCAAAATCCCAATGACCGATTACCAAATTTTCTGTAAATCAGGTTTAGAATTAGAGTGCGATCGCATTTTTTGGGTGACACAAGCATCCGCCGCTAATTGGCTCAGAAAATCCGGTTTAGCCACAGACTCAAACGGATTTATACAAGTCAACGATTGCCTGCAATCGGTCTCTCACCCCAACGTATTTGCGGCTGGCGATATCACTGCGATGGTTAATTATCCCCGTCCCAAAGCAGGCGTGTTTGCCGTGCGTCAGGGCAAACCGCTGTTTGAAAATTTGCAGCAGTTTTTATTGGAAAAACCGCTGAAACCCTTTGCACCGCAGGAACAATACTTAGGGTTAATTGGTACGGGGAATAAAAGGGCGATCGCATCTCGCGGATCTTTCATGTGGGAATCGGCGCTGCTGTGGTATTGGAAAGATTGGATCGATCGCCAATTTATGCAAAAATTTAGCAATCTGCCCAAAACCCGCAATACCCAATAGCAATACATTCAGATATTCTCCTCTCTTCCTCTGCGTCAATAGCGTCCTCTGCGGTAAATAAAAAAGTCTTATTGAAAAACCCTTTAAGATTGTTATAGTAATATCAGAAGTCAGAAAAACTAACTATGTTCAGAAAAATTGGATTTGGGCTGCTGTGGATTGCATTTATCACCTACGCCTTTGTATTTGCACCACCCGACAGCCCAGAAAAAACCATCACACTAATTACCAATCTTTCCACAGGCAAAATAGCAGGTATCAACCCTTTAATTGTAGCGTTGTTCTACATCATGGGAGTCTGGCCGCTCATCTACAGTTGCGTCTTATTTGCTGACGGCAGGGGGCAGAAAATACCTGCATGGTTATTTGCCACTTTATCCTTTGGCGTCGGGGCCTTTGCCTTGCTGCCTTATTTAGCCCTGCGGGAACCGAATCCAGAATTTTCCGGTCAAAAAAATATCTTTTTAAAGATATTAGACTCCCGTTTGACTGGGATTTTCTTAACATTAGCTGCTGTTGGTTTAGTTGCCTTTGGCTTGACAAAAGGCGATTGGTCTGATTTTATTGAACAGTGGCAAACCAGCCGTTTTATCCACGTAATGAGTTTAGATTTTTGTATGCTTTGCCTGCTATTTCCTGCCTTGTTAGGAGACGATATGGCGCGCCGAGGAATGCAGAACTCTACAGCATTTTGGGCAGTAACATTAGTACCGCTGTTCGGGCCATTGGCTTATCTGTGTACGCGCAAACCGCTGCCAGAAACTAATACTAAAACTGTTACAAATTAGACAGCAGTGCAGGGAATTTTCAGTTTAATCTAGGAATCTATCACAAGTAATCAGACAAGAAACAGGCAAGATGCCTGTTTCACAATAAGTAAGTTTTATTGTGGGTGGGCTTCGAGTCCGCGATAAAAAAATGATTACAAATAGTGCAAAATCTGAGTATTAATCTAAATAATTATCTCCCAGTCTCTAGCAAATGAAAAAATTTCCTATCGTTGGCATCACAACACATAACCGCTGTTCAGCAGGCGCATATCGCTTAAATGGAACTTATATTGATGCTGTTCAGGCGGCTGGTGGCATTCCGATTTTATTGCCGCCCAATCAATTAGATCCGGGTAGTATTTTGGATGCAGTAGACGGTTTAATTTTTTCCGGGGGCGGAGATATCAACCCAGAACTTTATGGCGGTTATGTCGATCGCACAGTTTACTCGGTTAATGCAGAACGCGACAATTTTGAATTAAACTTAGCAAAGCTAGCTTTGAAGGCTGACATACCTGTGTTGGGAATTTGCCGGGGAATGCAAATGCTGAACGTAGCCAGCGGTGGCAGTTTGGTGATTCACGTACCGGATGCTTACGGAGACGAGGTTAATCACGGATCGGGAATTCCCCCACGTGCGATCGAGCATACCATTGAAATTGAGCCAAACAGTCGGCTAGCAAAAATTATGGGAAAAACTTCAACAACAGTTGTTTCCTGGCATCATCAAGCAGTGCGGAAAGTAACATCCGATTGGCGAATTGTAGCCGATGCACCTGACACTTTGGTAGAAGCAATGGAACACTGCTATCACCCTTGGATGATAGCAATTCAATGGCATCCGGAAATGTCGCCAAACTGTTCGGTAAACTCTCGAATTTTTCGGGCGTTCGTGGAAGCAGCAGCTTCAAAATTCATGAATTCTACCAAGTCAGCATCAAATACAATTCATACATTTTTATAGTCACTTATTCTTGATAGTCAGTGTCTATCTCAATATCGAGAGTATCTTCATCTATTCTGACATACAGAACATTCGGGCGACAGCAAACTTGGCAATCTTCAATATAAGATTGTTCCATACCAGCGCTGATATCAACAAAAGTTGTACTCGGTTCGCCACAAAAAGCACAGTAATATTCAGCCGTTGTTTGCATCTTTTTCACACTCTCTTTTGGTGACTTCGTGGCGGTAGCGAAACATATCTGTTAACCGCATTTCCACCCACCAACCTAACAACAAATCTACAATCGGGCCGCCCGGTATCGAAAATGCGATCGCGTCTGTCAATCTAGTCTTGCCATTTTCTGAGGTAAACTCGTGTCGGTGAGTCCAACTTGCCATCGGCCCTTCAGTTTGTTCATCAACAAACAAGCGATATTGTTCGCACTCAGTGTGAGTCGCCACCCATTTTACAGGAATCGGCCCCAATAACAGGCGAAATTCTGATACAGCACCCACATCGAGTCCCCCTTCGCGGCGAATGATTTTCACCGGTTGCCAAGGCGGAGTCAAAAGTTGCAGAATGTCCGGCCTTTCGTGAAAGTTCCAGACTGCTTCAACAGTGGCATTAATCAGCGACGAATATTTAAAATTGGGCATTGTATCGTTGGGCTAGACAGTTAAGTGCGATCGCATTTCAGCATTTGCAGTATTATCCTCTGTATCAGTACAAACAGCAACAGTTAGTTTTAATCCCAAAGCATTCAGCCAAGTTCCCAGATTATAAATCGCATCACTTCCTTGCTGCGACAGCAATTGATCCAGTTTTTTTAAGTGCAATTCATATTCTTCTGGAGTCATTTTTGGTTGACCTAGAGCTTCAGCTACATCGCTCAGAGATCGTTTCAGCAATGCTTCGTCAGGTTCTTCGCCTTCATCTAATTCAAAATGAGTTTCGAGATAGACTGCCGCATAACTGGGGTTTTTTAGCCGTGCCATCAAAAAGTCATGATACGGTAAACTTTTAGGCATTTTTTTAACTCCTATAATCTGTCCAGTATTCTATTGCTTGGCGAATGTCTCGGTCTTGAGTGCTTTTATCTCCTCCGCACAGAAGAAGTATAATTGTTGTGCCTACTTGCCCAAAATAGATTCGGAAACCAGGGCCATAGTCTATCCTTAATTCAAAGACTCCATTTCCAACTGATTGAAAATCTCCCAAATTCCCCAAAATAACTCGGTTAAGTCTTTTATTGATAATTGTTGAAATTTTGCTATCTCGGAGCGAATCATACCAGTTATCAAACGGCACTTGACCGTCTGAGGCAACATAACGCTGAATTTCCCTGGGTTGGACTTCTGCCATAATTGTATTATAGTATGTCGCTCCTCATCTTATCTTGAACCGGTTGCCAAGGCGGAGTCAAAAGTTGCAGAATGTCCTGCCTTTGGTGAAAGTTCCAGACTGCTTCAACAGTGGCATTAATCAGCGACGAATATTTAAAATTGGGCATTGTATCGTTGGGCTAGACAGTTAAGTGCGATCGCGTTTCAGCATTTGCAGTATTATCCTCTGTATCAGTACAAACAGCAACAGTTAGTTTCAATCCCAAAGCATTCAGCCAAGTTCCCAGATTATAAATCGCATCACTTCCTTGCTGCGACAGAAATTGCTCCAGTTTTTTTAATTGTACTTCATATTGTTCTGGAGACATCTGCTGTTTGCCAAGAGCTTCTGCTACATTGCTAAGTACCATTTTTAGCAGTTCTGCCTCGGGGTTTTCTTCTTCAAAAAAAGCCTCTAGATACATAGCAGAATCTATTGGCTTTTTGAGAGATTCAATCAAAAATGGATGATAAGGTAGGCTTTTAGGCATTGTCTTAACTCCTATAATCTGTCCAGTATTCTTTAGCTTGGCGGATATCTCTGTCTTGAGTGCTTTTATCGCCTCCGCAGATGAGAATCACAATTGTCATTCCTATTTGCCCAAAATAAATCTGGAAACCAGAGCCATAGTTTATCCTTAATTCAAAGACTCCATTTCCAACTGATTGACAATTTCCCAAATTCCCCAAAATAATTTCGAGTTTGCCAAAGGTGAACTTAGGATGGGTCAGTAGGACAGTTACTAGCTACTTTGGATTTTGTGGGGATGAGTTGAGGCAATTTAGTAAGAATACGTTCTATTTTTTGTTTTGGATTTTCTTCAAAAGATGTTAAGCGAACTTTGAAAAACCGCCCTTGAAGTACAGTCAAGATAATTACAGATTCTGCCTGTCTTCCAGAACGTAAAATTTTTATGGGTACAAATAAAAACTTGAATTCACCGAATTGCCGAGTGGAAGTGACTCCAATATCTGCTTTTTGGTATATTCCGTTTTGAAGAGCGTATCTAACTCCTTCTATAGCTGAATTAAGTGCTTCTTCTACAAAAGGAGAATCCAAAGAATTTCCAATATTTTGATAATTAAGCTCGTACAGATATAAATCGAGAGTATTGTCTTTATTTTTCCATTTTGCTCCGTAGCCCTGTCCTTCATCTCTACTGAGAGCCTTATAGTCAATTATAGTAACAAATTCTAAGTCCTCGATTTTCCTAAACGATTGGGCAATATAGCAAAGTTCCAACTTATCTTGTTCTCTATTCTCTTGGGCGATGAATATTGTGTTTCCATAGGAAGCAGATATCTTATGAAAAGTACCTGAAACTGGTAAAATAACTAGGAGTGTAAGGAGCAATTTTTTCCATTTCATAATAGTAAACCCTCACAATTTTTTATATCCAATGAATTTGATCTGTGAAATATAGAACCCATTTGAGATCTATTCCTGTTACCGTGAGCCTTATGCCAGATGGATTTCTGCTCTTTGGCAATAACACGCATGAGGCTATTATAATCTAATTTACTAAACGCGACTTAGTGAATTCTCACATTCTTGATTTGGCTGTCGTGTTGTATGACTCATCGCCTCAGCCAAATGCTTTTTCAAAGTCGCCTCCGGTAGCGGCCCTTTTAAATGACTCCAAGGCAAAACCCGATCCAATTCCCACTCTTGAAAAACATAAAAATCCATCTCCGGCAACTGTCCCCGCAACTCCTTAAACGCCCGCCGATAACTGCCCAAAGTATCGCCGTAATGCCGCACTAATTCCAACAGCCGAGACAACCGCCGATCGCCCCTAGAGAGCAAACCCTGAATCACCGACCAATTATAGCTTTCAGGTCTAAATTCTAAACCCAGCTTACGCAATTCTTTATCTAAAAACTTCAGCCTCTTCTCCGCATCTTTATTCACTCCAAACCACTGAAAAGGAGTGTGTGATTTCGGGACAAAAGTGCTGCATCCCAGAGTCAACCGCAAACCGGGAGCGGCTTTTCTAATCGCCCGCATCATCGCCACCGTCTCCTCTAAATCCTCCATTTCTTCGCCGGGAATTCCCGCCATCCCGTAAAGTTTAATTCCCTTTAAGCCGCCAGCCTTAGCATTGATAGCAGCTTGAATAATTTCGTCATTTGTGAGTTTTTTGTTAACGATTTGGCGGAGGCGATCGCTCCCGCTTTCCACCGCAATTGTCACAGATTTGCTGTCTCTGTTTGTCAAGATTTCTGCCAATTTAACTGTCACCGTATTCGTCCTTACCGAAGAAAGACTCAACCGCACGCCGTCGTATTTCGGATGATTCAAATGATCCAGCAACGCTTCAAATTCCGGGTGCTGAGTGACCGAAGCACCCAACAAACCCAAACGATTAGTCACAGCTAAACCGCGATCGATCGCCGGAATTAGCGAACCCTCCAAACTCGCAGTTCTAAACGGCAATGTCAGATAACTTGCCAAACAAAAACGGCACATTTCTGGACAACTCCGAACTACTTCCACCATGTAAATATTTTCCCAAGCGGCTTTTTCTGTCACCACAGTGGAAGCAGATAAAGTATTGCCGCGATAAGTCTGTTTTTCAACCATACTGGGAATTCCCGAATCGACAGGCTGAATCGATTTAATACCCTCAGCCGCATCCAGATAAGTTACTTCGTACAAACTGGGGACGTAAACTCCCGGAACTTGGGCTAAATGCCGCAATTTAGTTTGTCTGTCGGCGGTACGGACTTCTTTACAAGCATCAATAAAATTGTCTATGAGATGTTCGCCATCTCCGAGCAAAATCACATCAAAAAAATCGGCAAAAGGTTCTGGATTAGCAGTAAAAACCGGGCCGCCGCCGAAGACGATCGGATGATTATCAGTTCGTTTTGACGCCCAAATCGGAATTTCTAAAGATTCCAATAAATTTAGAATATTTACATAGTCTAGTTCCCAAGAAAGCGAAAATCCCAGTAATTCTGGATGTCGGGGAAGTTGTTCGCGGATATCAGTAAATAAACGGCTGACTTCAATATCCGATCGCACAGCCAAAGTTGCCCACACTATCTGATAGCCGAGACTGGTAATACCCACAGTGTACTCGTTGGGAAAAGCAAAAATAGTCGGGATAGCATCAGCATCGGGGGTGGCTGGGGCAAATAGTAAGCGTTCTTGAGCAAATGGATTAGGAGTCATCCGATTTTAGATTTTAGATTTTAGATTATGGAATTTCTCCCACGGATAAATCCGGGGGTTTGTGACCCAATTGCTTTGGATCGCGGGCAAGTTTAGCCTTAGCAATAAAAAATATAATTATAGCTCATAAATGACTCTAACCTTAAGTTGACACCTATACCTTCTGGTAACAGACAACTGACAAATGACCGAAAGCAATTGGTTGCGAGGCCGCCGGATTCATCAGTGGATAAGCACAAAAGTTCGGCATCCGATAAACCTGAGAACGGTACAACCCGTGGGTGGTTAATCGAAAATCGAAAATCGAAAATCGATTGACTTGTTAAAAGTTACTCTGAAATAGAATTGCGATCGTCCTGAGTTCTCGGAGTCGGCGGTGCACTGTGAAAAGTTGCAATCAGCAAACAGACAATCCCAGCATTAATAAACACATCTGCCAGATTAAACACCGGAAACCGAATCAGCCGAAAATCGATAAAATCTACAACATGGCCAGAAACAAATCGATCGATCCCGTTCCCCAGTGCTCCCCCCAAAATCAAACCGTAGCCAGCTTGTTCCCAGCGGTTAATTCGCGGTCCGAACCAAGCCAGCACAATCAATCCGACACTAACGGCCAAAGACAGCCAGCGCAACCAAATCGCCCCGCCATTGCTGAACAGACTAAAAGCGGCACCGGTATTAACAACATAAGTGAAGTGAAACACCCCGGGTAACAGTGGCTGCGTCTGCGGAGGAAGTGTCAAGTCAAAATTTTGTACCACCCAAAACTTAGTCAGGTGGTCTAAAACTAAACTGATAACAGCAGCAACCCAGAACAAGGGATTTCTTTTAAAACGCATGGATTGGGGAATAGAAAATGGGGCATCGGGCATGGGATAATTTACTCAAATTTCGCTAGTTATTGCCAGCAGAATTCAGTGCAGCAAAGAAATCCCAGCCGCAGCGAGAAGACTCTCCCGTTGCGCAATGACAGTATAACCTTATTTGACACAACTACCAATCCCCTATCAATCGCCGATTAGCAATTCTCGATTAAGTAAGTAAAGGCAAAAAAACATAGTATCTTGTAAGGGTGGGTTTAGCTAACAATCTATGAAACAAGCGATTTTATGACTGCTCTCACCCGCCTTCCCCATCTAATATTTATTTGTAACTACCTTACCGATTACCAATTACCCAATTAATAAAACATCAAGCGGCGCAAAGTAAATGACAGCACTGCGATCGCACAAACTACCGCCAATTGTCCCGGCAGAGGATAAATCGAATATTTAAGAATCTCATCGAATAAAGGTGTTTTTTTTGCCGGAGGCAGCCAGTAAGTAAAAACTAGATAAATTAAGCCGATCGCGTGAACAGTGAACAAACCGCACAAACAGCTAAAAGCCATAGATTCCAGCCGCGAAGCCACCTTAAAAGCTACCCAGCCGCACACCCAAGCACCAGGCACAAAACCCAGCAAATACCCAAAACTCGCTTCTTTGAGATAGCCGATGCCACCGCCTTGAGAAAAAACTGGCCACAAAGTTAATCCTAATGCCAAATAAGCAATTTGCGAGAGAGCCGCAGCATTTTTCCCCCCCATGCAGCCTACTAGCAAAACGGCTCCTATTTGATAGGTAACACCTAAAGAGTACGCCTGAAATCCTCGATCGTCCCAAAACCCAATCGGAATTGTGACAGATGCAGGCAAAAAAGTGCCTCCTATCGTCAGGAGCAAACCAATAACAGCCCAGATTAATTCAATAGGAGCAGGCATTATCATCAAACGGCATTCGTCAGAAGGTATAAGGCAGAAGGCATTTGTCCGAGGCAAGCTTCAATGCCCACAGCTTTTAAATTCTTAATACTAGCACTACTGTCAAAATAACCACCATTGTATGGTTTTCTGGTTCTCCAGCCTGGATCTTGCGATAATTTAATGGCGAATTATTGGCGATCGGGCGATCGACTGCTTGTTTCCGTAGCTATTTCTCTGCCCTATATCTTATAACTTCACAATTGTCAAGCTCATAAATAACATTAATAATATTAATTAATATTAAATTGCCATAAAGTGTAAAGATTCTTAACCTAACCTTTACTTTCGCGCGCTATGCTGATGCCGACACCGATATAACGATCGCAGATTTTTTATACCTATGCTTTTTCGTCTCAACTTGATTAATCCAAACCGTCTGACTACAGCAATTTCTGCTATGGCGATCGCCCTGAGTGTAGCAGCTTGCGGCACCAGCACAACCACAAATAGCACCCCCAGCAGTGGCGACACCGCAGCATCCCCCGGCGCTTCCCCCGTTGCAGCCACCGGCGCAGCGGAAAATACCAAACTCGCCCTAGCCTCAGACGTAGCCATCACCGCAGCCGGCGCCTCCTTCCCCGCCCCTCTGTACCAGCGTTGGTTTCAAGACTTCAACAAAATCAACCCCAAAGTACAAATTAACTATCAATCAGTAGGCAGCGGCGCCGGAGTCGAACAATTTACCAAAGGCACAGTAGACTTTGGGGCCAGCGACACCGGCATGAAAGACGACGAAATCGCCAAAGTTCCAGCAGACAAAGGCGTGCTCTTACTGCCCATGACAGCCGGCAGCATCGTCATCGGTTACAACCTGCCAGACTTAACCGAACCACTGAAACTGCCACGGGATGTTTACGCAGATATCTTCGCCGGTAAAATTACCAACTGGAACGATCCCAAAATTGCAGCCGCCAACCCGACCGCTAAATTGCCAGACCAAGCTATCACCATCGTCCACCGTTCCGACGGTAGCGGTACCACCGCCGTGTTCACCAAACACCTGAGTGCCATCAGCCCCGACTGGAAAAGTGCAGTAGGCGACGGCAAAACAGTACAGTGGCCCGTAGGCGTAGGCGCAAAAGGCAACGAAGGCGTCACAGCTCAAATTCTGCAAACCGTAGGCAGCCTCGGCTACATAGAATACGGCTATGCCAAAAACAACAATCTCAAATTTGCATCTTTGCAAAACAAAGCAGGCAGCTTTGTCGCACCTACCGACGAATCAGCTTCTCAAGCTTTAGCAACTGTGCCCATGCCGGAAAACCTGCGAGCATTTATCGAAGACCCCGAAGGCGCTCAATCCTATCCAATTGTCACCTACACTTGGATGCTCGTCCCCAAAACAGTTACTGACCCCAACAAAGCCAAAACCATCGAGGCAATGGTTGAATACGGCTTAACTGAAGGTCAAAAAGTTAGTTCCGAATTGGGCTACGTTCCTCTGCCCCAAAACGTTAAAGAAAAAGTAGCCGCGGCCGCTGACGGCATCAGCCCAGACTACAAGATTGAGGTTGCCAAATAGTAATTGAAGGAAGAGGGAAGAAGGAAGAAGGAAGAAGGAAGAAGGAAGACGGAAGACGGAAGACGGAAGAAGGAAGAAAAAAAGAGAGATATTTCTGTAGGGGCGGGTTTTACCAGAAATATTTGTTGAAAACTCAGGGGATTAATAAACCCGCCCCTCTTTGATTTTATTTATGGTCTTTCTTTCTGCTTCCTTCTAGCTTTTTCCGAAACAGGCTATTTTCCGCTACTATATATTTGGTTTTTTTTTCTATGATTTCAGATCGTAACAGCGCTCAATCAGAGAGCCGATCGCGCTCTCAAGCAGAAAAATCCTTAGACCAAGGCTTTATCTGGCTGACTCGGATTTTGGGAATAGGAGTTGGTGTAATTTTGCTGGTAATCGCGCTCACCGTTGCTTATAGGGCTTTACCTGCGATTCAACAGTACGGTTTGGGCTTTCTGTTTAGCAGTAGCTGGAATCCGGTTAAAGAAGAGTACGGCGCGCTGCCGATGATTTACGGGACGATCGTCAGTTCGGCGATCGCGCTCCTAATTGCAGTACCATTAGGAGTAGGGACTGCCATCTTCTTGAGTGAAGATTTTTTGCCGCTGCCAGTGCGCACAGCTTTGGTTTTTTTAGTAGAACTTTTAGCAGCCATTCCCAGCGTAGTCTACGGTTTGTGGGGAATTGCTGTATTGATTCCCATTATTACCAGTCTCGGCAAGTTTCTTAACGGCACTTTCGGATGGCTGCCGATTTTTAGCACCCCGCCAGTGGGCCCGGGAATGTTACCCGCCGGAGTAATTTTGGGCATCATGACTTTGCCCATTATTACTGCTATTTCCCGCGACTCTTTGGCAAGTCTCCCGCCCGAATTGCGACAAGCATCTCTGGGTTTGGGAGCTACTCGCTGGACAACAATTTTTAGAGTGCTCGTACCGGCGGCTTTCTCCGGCATTGTCGGCGGAATTATGCTCGGGCTCGGTCGCGCTATGGGAGAAACAATGGCCGCAACTCTGTTAATTGGCAATTCCAATCAGTTAAGTGCTTCTGTGCTAGCTCCTGCAAATACTATTGCTTCTCTGATGGCCAATCAATTTGCCGAAGCTTCGGGATTGCAAGTTGCTGCTCTGATGTACACGGGGCTAATTCTATTTATTCTGACGCTGATTGTGAATATTTTGGCAGAGTGGATTGTTTCTCAAGTAAGAGCAAAGTACAACTAGAAGTTTGCCGCAATTTCCTACATAGTTTTAGTTTATGTCAAATAGCGTCTCCGACGAGAATCCTTTGGTATCGAAAACAGGCAGTTTGAAGAAGGTTAAAAACAGCCCGCAAGCGCTGTTTAATCAGGCAATGACTGTACTGGCTGGAGCTAGTCTTGCCATCACTCTGCTGCCTTTGTTTGCAGTGCTTTCCTACGTCACGGTACAAGGCTTCAATCGCCTGAATTTAGACTTGTTTACCAAGCTGCCGCCGCCGCCCGGACTGTCGGGAGGCGGAATTGCTAATGCAATTCTCGGTACGTTGATGACGGTGGGAATTGCTTCTTTAATTGCTGTTCCTTTTGGTGTATTGGCAGCAGTTTATTTGTCGGAGTTCAGCAGCGGCGAAGTAGCTCGCTGGGTACGCTTTGCTACTAATGTCCTCAGCGGCGTTCCTTCGATTATTGCCGGGGTATTTGCCTACGGTTTGTTCGTGGTAAATATGGGAGGTTTTTCGGCAATTGCAGGGGGCGCGGCGCTGGCAGTGCTGATGTTGCCCACGATTGTGCGGACTACTGACGAAGCTCTACAAATCGTCCCGCAAGATATTAGATGGGCGTCGGTTGGTGTCGGTGCTTCTAATTATCAGACAGTGTTGCAGGTGGTTTTGCCTGCGGCAATTCCGGCTATTTTAACGGGCGTGACGCTGGCAATTGCTCGCGCTGCTGGAGAAACGGCTCCTTTAATTTTCACGGCGCTGAATTCGCCTTTTTGGCCGGCAGGGTTTGATAAGCCAACTCCGAGTCTTTCGGTTTTGGTGTACAACTTTGCAACGGTTCCTTTTAAGGCACAGAAAGAATTGGCTTGGGCTGCATCTTTGATTTTGGTGTGTATGGTGTTGCTGACGAGTATTCTTTCTCGCTGGGCTACTCACAAAAAAGTGTATTAAAGGGTGAGTTTTAAAAAGGCATTCATGCACTTATGGTGAAGGTCGAATGTAACCCAGGTCTTGAGTAAAATTTGAGAGGATTTTTACCTGTATGATGATGGATTTAGACAAGCAAACGGAAACAATTTTACGGACAGAAAATATCAATATTTTTTACGGCGCTTTTCACGCGGTTAAAAATGTTTGTATGGAGATTCCTAAGAATCGCATTACTGCTTTGATTGGGCCGTCTGGATGCGGTAAAAGTACAATTCTGCGATGTTTTAACCGCCTCAACGATTTAGTTAACGGTTTTCGTTTAGAGGGTAGAATTGATTACTACGGTCAAAATCTTTACGCTCCTGATATTGATGCTGTAGAGGTGCGCCGCAAGATTGGGATGGTATTCCAAAAGCCGAATCCTTTCCCGAAGTCGATTTATGACAATATTGCTTACGGTGCGAGGGTGAACAATTATAAGGGGGATATGGATGAGCTGGTGGAGAAGTCGCTCCGCCAAGCTTATTTGTGGGATGAGGTGAAGGATAAGTTGAAGCAAAGCGGTTTTTCTCTTTCGGGCGGCCAGCAGCAGCGTTTGTGTATTGCTAGGGCGATCGCGATTAATCCTGATGTAGTGTTAATGGATGAACCTTGCGCTTCTCTTGACCCGATTTCTACGATTAAGATTGAGGAGTTGATGCGGGAACTCAAGGAGAAGTATACGATTGTGATCGTTACTCACAATATGCAGCAGGCTTCTCGGGTTTCTGACCTGACTGCTTTTTTCAATGCTAAACTTTCTGACGATGGCAAGCGGTTTGGCTATCTTGTGGAGTGTGACAAGACTGAGGTAATTTTCCAAAGTCCGAAGGAAGAGTCTACTTTAGATTATGTGAGCGGCCGTTTTGGTTGAGTCCCCGACAGGTTGAAGCCTGTCGCTACACAAACTGTCGTCCCTCTACAAGAGACTAAAAACATTTTATTTTCTGAGTATGGTAGCGACAAAAAAAACTGCGTAAAACTTTTCTGAATTGAGAATCCCGCTTTCTTGGAGAAAGCGGGATTCTGGGTTTTATGATTAAAAGCTCGATCGTACTTTTTGCAAATACAAGCCACTGATTTTTGTCAAGAAATGCTGAAGAGTTCACATATTCTTCATCCAATGCTTTAACAGGTTTTCTTTGACCATGTTTTGCCGCATAACTTCGAGCAAGTATTCCTGAGCTTGGTCTTGGCTTAAGCTTTTGACTTGTTCGCGCAGCACTTGAAGTTTGAACTCCTGTTCCATGCTGAGACTGGTTGTAGGCATATCCATAAGTCGCTCCTCCAGTTTGCTGAGATCGATGCGAGATTGATCGGGATGACGTTTCGCAGGATTTGTTGTGTTCCTACATTGTAAACTATCATAACATTCCCTTGACAATATGTCCAAAGTAGACATTTTGAGACTAATTTGTGTCGCAAAAGTACATCTAAGTGGGGGGAGCTCTATCATAAAAAGGCGTCAAGAGCGGGAAGCATAAGCCAAAGGAGATAGTTTGTATGGATGCAATGGAGTTTTTTCAAAGCAGTGCTGGGGAGTGGCGTTCTCAGCGCAGCACTCACCACCTCGCTTTCCGCCAAGCGGAGATTGGGGATTCAAATATTCAGGTAACGGCGCTGGCTGCGGATGACGCGCGAGTGGCCGAGATTTGCCAAATGCACGAAGTCGATCCGAGCCGGGCTGCTGGGGGGGCTTTTGTAACTTGGCACGGTTCGATGGCGTGGGATAAGGATGATGAGAATCACAAGGGATCTACGGTGTTCGCGATCGTCCCCGATCCTGAAAATCCCCGGCAGGGTTTAATGTTGCGGGAACGCGGCTATGCGGAAATTGTGCCGGTAGCTGGCCGTTTTGAGATGGATGATGAGGATGGGCTGCTGCTGATTACGGAATACGAGACGATGAGTTCGATCGAGCGTTTCTGGTTTGCTAATCCCAACGTGCGGATGCGGACGAGTACGGTAAAGCGCTTTGGCGGTTTCAGCACTTCGACTTTTTGTACCGAAATTCGGGTGGAACCAGACTCGGATGCAACATCAGAAGCCGCAGGAGATCAAGTGGCCGCCAGCGAGTTTTATTCGGCTCTGGGCTGGTAATTTAGTCATTAGTCATGAGTCATCGGTCATAACTTTGGCTTCGTTTCCAGACTCAGCCTGGGAATCCTGGGTCTCAGGCTCTGCCTCCGGTTAGATTAGACGAGGCAGAGCCTCTCAAGTGGCGTTCCCAGCCAGAGACTGGGAACCTGGGTGATTGCTAATTACTGACTGCTGACTTCCCCAAAGTCAACAAATGTTACAGATTGTTGCAAAAATTCAGGAAAATCAGATTTAGATTGCGGGAATCCCCTAATCTGTATGTTGGTTAGTTGTATCCGTTATGCTGGCAGCTCACGGTGTCAACTATTTCTGAAATTTGAGATAACGGAGATTTTAACGTGGCGCTACCTTTGATAAGCTACGCCCCCAAGAGCCAAAACCAGCGCGTTGCTGGTTTTGAAGTGGGGAGCGACGAGAAGCCCAGAGTTTTCACAACTGAAAATGTGCTCTCATCTGGAGACATGGAAAATTTGATTTGGGCTGGATATCGCCAGATTTACAGCGAACACCAAATCCTCAAGAGCAACCGCCAAAAGTCTTTGGAGTCGCAACTCAAGTTCGGCCAAATTACTGTGCGGGACTTTATTCGCGGTTTGGCGACTTCTTCTCCTTTCTTGGAGCGGAATTATCAAACTAACAGCAACTATCGGTTTGTGGAAATGTGCGTGCAGCGCATTTTGGGCCGGGATGTGTACAGCGAGCGCGAAAAAATTGCTTGGTCGATCGTAGTAGCCAATAAGGGGCCTCAAGGCTTTATTGACGAGTTGGTCAATAGCGATGAGTACCTGGAAAAGTTCGGCTACGATACAGTACCTTACCAGCAGCGCCGAATTTTGCCTCAGCGAGTTGGAGGGGACACTCCTTTCAACTTGAAGACGCCCCGCTACGGTGAGTACCACCGTTCGCAGCTTGGCTTCCCGCAAATCATCTGGCAAACAAGTGTCCGCCGTTTTGTTCCTCAAGAGCAGCAGCCCAAAGCTGGCGATCCGTCGAACTATTTGGGTATGGCGCGCAATATGCCCCTGCCTGCTACTCCGCCGCAGCGCGTGCCTCTAGCTAATATCAATATCGACACGATGGTTCCCCGTCGCCGGTAATTGATGCTGCCCTGATGCGATTATTTGTGTCGGGCGATCGACTGAATCGATCGGCTTTTAGGCTGAGAGAGTTTTGAGTCTTGAGTTTTGAGGTTTGAGTTTTTTGATAAACTTGGAATCCAAAACTTAGGACTCATAATTTTTTGGGAAGAAGTTCGCCAACGAGCAATGTACGGGATTTAATGGAGAAATATTAGACTTGAATTGAATGCCTTCGCAAACTATCTTTAAATATATCTGCGTCGATCTGCGTGCATCCACTTTCATCTGCGGTTTCCCTCTTGCATCAAAGATTTAGGCAAGAAGTTTAATGAAGAAAAAAGGAAGGGCAAAAAATGTTTATAGTAAGAACTTTAGCAGTTTTAACTGCCCAAGAGATCAAGTGTGAGAGCGCAGGCGCAATATTTTTAGCAGGGTGTTGAATTGATCGGGTAAAGGTGCGATCGCCTCTATTAATTCTCCAGTTACTGGATGCTGCAAAGTCAGCCGCCATGCGTGGAGGGCTTGTCCGGTTAAATTGACGCCGATAGAACGGTTGGAACTGTACATCGGGTCGCCGACAATGGGATGTTTTATTTCGGCTGTATGCACGCGAATTTGATGGGTGCGGCCGGTTTCTAATTGATAGTGCATTAAGCAATAGTTGCCGATTCTTTCTTTGATTGTCCAGTGAGTAACTGCGGGGCGACCGCCTTTTTCTACTGGTACTACTGCCATTTTTTTGCGGTCTGTGGGATGCCGCCCGATGGGTAGGTCTATTGTGCCTGTTTCGGTGTTGGGAGCGCCGTAAACTATGCCTAAATATTCGCGGCGGGCGGTTTTAGTTTTGAGTTGGGCTTGCAGGTGTTGGTGGGCAATGTCGGTTTTGGCGATCGCGATCGCACCTGTTGTATCTTTGTCTAATCTGTGCACGATTCCCGGCCGCTGAACTCCGCCTATTTCTGCTAGGGGACAGTGGGCTAAGAGAGCGTTGACTAATGTACCGTCTTGGTGTCCGGCGGCTGGGTGGACGACTAATCCGGCTGGTTTGTTGATGATAATTAGGCTGTCGTCTTCGTAGAGAATGTCGAGGGGAATTGCTTCGGCCTGCAAGGAAGTGGGCTGGGCTTCGGGTAATGTGAGATGGATGCGATCGCCCGTTTTTACTGATATTTTTTTCGAGGTGCAGGTTTCGTCGTTGACTTTGACGTTGCCTTGTGATATGAGGCTTTGGATTCGCGATCGGGATAAGTCCGGTATCTGGTTTGACAGCCAAATATCTAATCGCTGATTGACATTACTGCGATCGAATTCCTCTGTATTTTCTACTGTGTAAATCTGTGCCGCAGTGTCTGTTTCTATCATTTACTTTTTACTATTTTTTGCCAAATCTGTAAAGCAAATATCTTAATCATAACATCTGTGAGTGAGTTCGCGAGCGCACGGGTGCGTCGAAACCGGATTGTTTCACAGCAATACTTCCTTTGGGCCCGCTGACTGGGTAAAAAACCCAGTTTCTTGGGTTGGAGCGGTTAAGTCGTTTGAGTATAATTGTCAATTCTATCGACAATTGTCACAGTGGCCGCACCGCATAGATGTAGCTTCCTTGGTAAAGCCAAAAGCTTGCAGCAAAAATTGCCACCTGCACTCGCGATGTTTGAGATATGTTGCCATTTCTTCCGCTGCGGTAAAGTTTTGTTTTTCGCCTTTTTGCTGTGCGGATTTGTCGATCGCATAATTAAAAGGATCTTGCCATGTTAATTGTCCGCTGCTGTGGAGAATCGAAAGGGCGATCGCGCTTTCGGGAAATTCGCGGGAAACTGCTTCTATATCGCCTTTTACTGGCAGTTTTTTGGCTAATTGCTGGGCTTCTCGATATTGCGATCGCAATTTATCTTGAAAAAATTGTGCTCTTTGTTTATCTTCGGGATAAAGCAAACCCGTCGGTTCGCTAATCAATGTCAGGGCGATCGCCGATTTACCGTCGCGTCCGCCTCTACCAATTTCCTGAATGTATTCCGATAATAGCAAAGGTGCTTGAAAGTGAACAACCCACCGGACATCTGGCTTATTAATTCCCATCCCGAATGCTGAGGTACAAGTCACAAATTTAAGGTCATTGTTCAGCCAAGCTTTTTCTATTTTTCGTCGTGATTCTGGACTTAAACCTGCATGATATGCTGCTGTTTCATAACCGGCTGTTTCCAACAAATTCGCCAAGCTTTCGCTATCTTTCCTAGTGCGGACATAGACTAAACCTGCTTGTTTTGGTCGAGCTTTAATAAAATTTAATAACTGCTGCCTGCGTCCTCTCGGCGTCCAGACTGTTTGCACTTGCAGGTGCAGGTTAGAACGGTAGGGACTTAGCAAAAATGCTTCGGGTTTTTGCAGTTGCAAGACATTTTTGATTGTCTGCTGCGCGTCGGGGTTGGCGGTAGCGGTAAAAGCTGCGATCGCAATTTTACTGTTTGCTGGTTTAGCTTTCAACAAAGCCGATCGCACTGTTCCCAAACGGCGGTAAGCTGGTCGAAAAGTATCACCCCACTGCACTAAACAGTGAGCTTCATCTAATATTAAACCGTTGATTTGGATGTGCGGCTGACTGATAATTTCCCAAACAGGCTTACTGAGTAATGTTTCCGGAGACAGGTACAGCAATCTTAATTTGTTTTGTTGCAGCGATTGCATAGTTTGTCGGCGCTGCTGTGTTGGCAATTGACTGTGCAGGAGGGAAGCGGGCAGATTGCGATCGCGCAATTCTTGCACTTGATTTTCCATCAGTGCGACTAACGGCGAAACTACCAAAGTTAAGCCTGTTTGCAACAAAGCTGGCAGTTGAAAGCAGATTGATTTGCCACCACCTGTCGGCATAATTATTATTGTATCTTTTCCGGCTAGTAAACTGCCGACGATTTCTCCTTGTGGCGGTCGAAAGTCGTCGTATCCCCAGATTTTTTGGAAGGCGGCGCGGGCTTGATTTAATGATGTTGGTTCTGGTTGGTATTGCATTTAATTTATCCCCAAATCAGACATAATGTGCGCAGTGCGCACCCTACATAATTAGATTTTGTGTAAGTCCTGATGTACCAAGAAACTGGATTCCTGGCTCCATAGTATGTAAATATCCAGCAGAATTAGTGTTAATTTAATAACAGTTAATAATTTTACTCGGATTTGAATTATGAACGCAAGCACGTTAAACGAAGTTTTCAGCTATCGGCAAAAGACTTGTGACATTTTGGACACAGCGGGGGCGGTAGAGGCGGTGCGCGAAGATGGTTTTGCGCTGATTCCCGGTGTGCTCAGCGCGTCGGAAATAGCGGCGGCGCGGGAAGCACTCGATCGCCTGCAACCCTTCGGACTCGACGGTAGCAGTTGGAGTGAATTGAACCATCATTTTAAATGCGTTTTTAATCGCGATCGGCTGTGGCTTTCCTATGCAGATCGACCGGGTATAATTGAGTTAGCAGAAGCATTAATGGGCAGCGATTGCCACATTATCGGCATGACTGCGTGGAAAAGTGGACCCGGTTATGACGGTTGGCGCGTCCACGTCGATCGGGTGTTTGTACCCGTGCCCGAAAGCGTGTTTGCCGATGGCACTTTTAAACTGCCAGTATGGATTTGTACAGCCCATTTCTATTTCAGCGACATCGCTGAAGACCTCTGTCCTACCTACATTATTCCTGGCAGTCACAAATCTGGTCGAAAACCAGATCGCGGGGAAGAAACTTGGAACGGACACTCCCCAGAACCAGTTTTGTGCAAAGCAGGAGATGTGCTGTTTTTCCGCAGTGAAATTTGGCACTCCGGCGGCAAAAATACGACCACAGATCGCACTCGCTATATGCTGCAAGTGCATTATTCCCACCGCGACATAGCTCAGAAATTTTCGCCTTGGCCGTGGCAGTTCAATCCCGAAATTCTCGCTACCGCTACTGAACGGCAACTGCGGCTTTTAGGCAAACATCCCGAGTCAAATTACGGTTAAAATACATTGCTAATTTTGTTTGAGGCGCGAGTGATAATTGACGGGAAATGTCATATTTCTTTTAGATTTTGAGTTTTGGATTTGAGATTACGATCAATTCTAGAGACTGGTAAATCTCCGAATATCTCGATCGATCCAAAATCCAAAATCTAAAATCTAAAATCGCCTAAGATTGACCGTCTCGGCGGCCGAGTTCGTAAACGCCGCCGCCAATACAGGCGATCGTACCCATAGATACCGCCCAACCAGTCCCCAGCGACCATTCGACGCCCCAATTGCACAATCCGCCGACAATCAAAAAGGGCAGAATGCTTAAAAGCGAAGCGTAAAAAGCATTTTGAGCTTCTCTGGCTTGGCGGGTTCTTTCAAACTCGGCTTCCGAGGTGTAGAGGGATCTTTCAGCAAAATTCATCCAGCGGTTGAGTTGCAGGATTACCCATTCTGTCAGGGGCGACAGGCCCCAATAGAGGGCCAAAGACCACAAAGACGCACCTGCGATCGCAGTTGCGTCTATAGCAAAACTAAAGGGAAAAATTTCAGTAAGCATTGCTTGATGTTGGTGATGAATTTGAGATTTCAGACGCCATCCAAAATCCCCGAACTAACTATAGTGTCAAGCAAAAGCTCGATCGAATTCAACCGCATCAGGAATTCCGCAGGAAAATAATTTTCTGTTCCCCATAGCATTTAACCCGAAGCCTTGACACCGGCTCTGTATGCAGTAAGATACACGTTGGTCAACTGATTCGTTTGGCGGGTAGAGCTGACGAAGGCAATCTTGCAGCGAATTGGCCCGACAACCCACACCCGCAAATACATTCAACTTTCAGCCGTGAAAAAAATCGTGCAAGACTCTACAGGCCCGCTGACGGCAAAACGCTTTTTTCGTCCCAGACAGATGCTGCTGGTGGCACTTTCGATCGGCATTGTTTCGATCGGCCCTTATTTGCAGCAGCAGTTGGTAACAGCTCAGTCTGGCTTACCAAGCAGAGTAGCGACGGGTAATTTGTGGCAAGAAGCTTCTTTTCCCGTCGAAAATTTTGAAGCCTACAGTTCCGCCTTCGGCCCCCGCGGCGGCGATTTTCATTACGGTTTGGACTTGGCAGCCCCGGAAGGCAGCTATATCCGCAACTGGTGGGGCGGGCAAATTGTGGAAGTTTGGGAAGATGGCCGGTGCGGCACTGGTATGGTGGTGCGATCGGGAAATTGGGAACACATCTACTGTCACCTCAGAGGTCGGGTGGAAACAGCTAACGGCGGGCGTTATTATGTCGATCGCGAAGGCGGCCTGGTAATTTGGCAGGGTCAAACTGTGCCGGCCGGTGCGAGAATTGCCAGAGTTGGGATGACCGGCCGCACGACCGGCCCTCACCTGCACTGGGGATTGAAGTACGGCGGTCGCTGGGTAGACCCGGCTTTGGTACTCCGGGAAATGTACGCGCAACAATCTTAATTAGTCATTAGTTAGCGGTCATTAGTCATTAGTTAGCAGTCATTTTTGTTGGTTTGTAGTAAGGAATAAAGTCCTTATTTTTTCGATAATTAGGAATAAAGTCCTCACCACAAACTTGAATAACTAATGACTAATGACCAATGATTAATGACTCTTTATGTTGGGGCCAACTCTTTTTTGGTTAACTCGGTGTACCGAGCGACAATTTGGCGGAATTCGTCGCCGTCGATCGTTTCTTCATCCAACAGCGCTTCGACAAGTTTGTCTACCAAAGCGCGGTTTTCGCGGATAATCCGGCGAGCTTCTTCGTAGCAGTCAAAGGCAATTTCCCGGACTTGCCGATCGATCTTGATTGCCATTTCTTCGGAATACTCGGATCGTGAATTCCAGTTCTGACCCAAAAACACCTCATTGTTCGGACTTTCCAAAGCCACTGGCCCCAAATCCGACATTCCATAAAGCGTTACCATCTCCCTCGCAAGACTGCTAACTTTTCTGAGATCGCTGCTGGCACCGGTGTCTATTTCAGCATCGCCATAAATTTCTGCCTCCGCCGCCCGTCCCCCCAAAGCTACTTTAATTCGGTTTAACAGCAAAGCCCGACTCCTCAAACCTTCGCTGTCGAGCATTTCGTCGTCGAGCACGAAGCTAGTAAAGCCTTCGATGCCGCCGGAACGGGGAATAATCGTTACTTTTTCCACCGGGTCGGCATTTGTGAGCATGGTCGCGACTAGGGCGTGTCCGACTTCGTGGTATGCTGTCATCCACTTTTTCTTGCTGTCCAGCAGCGGGTTAAGCGTAAGCCCGATCGTGATCCGGTCGATTGCGTCGTGAACTTCTAAGTTAGTAATCGTGTCTTTACGCCGCCGCGCTGTGAGAATAGCTGCTTCGTTGAGCAAGTTTGCCAAGTCAGCGCCGGAAAAGCCGGGAGTGCGGCGGGCGATCGTGTCTAGGGCAACTTCTGGGTCGAGTTTTTTGTTGCGCGCGTGAACTTGCAAAATCCCCAAACGCCCTTTGTAACTGGGCAAATCTACCGTTACTTGCCGATCGAACCTGCCTGGCCGCAGCAGGGCGGTATCGAGCACGTCGGGGCGGTTGGTAGCTGCAATCACAATCACGCCGCTGTTACCCTCAAAGCCGTCCATTTCTGTCAGCAATTGGTTGAGAGTTTGTTCGCGTTCGTCGTTGCCGCCGCCGATACCAGCGCCGCGCTGCCTTCCTACGGCGTCTATTTCGTCGATGAAGACGATGCAGGGGGAATTTTCTTTAGCTTTGCGGAACAAGTCGCGGACGCGCGAGGCGCCGACTCCGACAAACATTTCGACAAATTCGGAACCGGAGATACTGAAGAAGGGGACGGCTGCTTCGCCTGCGATGGCTTTTGCCAGCATTGTTTTGCCGGTTCCCGGAGGCCCGATTAACAGAACTCCTCTGGGAATTTTGGCGCCGATGGCGTTGAAGCGTTCGGGTTTTTTGAGGAAGGTTACGACTTCTTGAAGTTCTTCTTTAGCTTCTTCGATGCCTGCTACGTCGTCGAACATCACGCCGGTTTTGGCTTCCATTTGGAAACGGGCCCTAGATTTGCCGAAGTTCATGGCATTTCCTTGAGATTGGGTCGATCGGCGCAGGATTGCCATCAACACTGCCAACACTGCAAAAATCACTAGCAAGTTTACTACTAAACTGACTGCGGCGGCGTTGTCGGCTGTTTGTTTAACTTCAAAGTCAATCTTTTTGGCGCGGATTTGCGAGTACAGTTCTCGGTTGTTGTAGTCGAATAGGGTAACTGATTGGGCCTGATCGCTTTTTTGATTTTTTAGCCTAACTTTGGCAGTTCTTTGAGTTTCGTCTACTTCGATTTTACTGACTTGCCCTTTTTCTATGTTGTCAATCAGTTGGCTGTAACTCATGGTGGTTGGGGTGCTCTCGGCAAAAACCGGGGCCGAGAGCAATATTCCTTGAGAAATCACCAAACTGCCCAGGATGCGCCACAGATTCCGTCCTGGAATTGATTTTTTAGGATTCTGGCTCGATTTGTCTTTGTTTACAGCTAGATGCCCCAGCCATGCGTGTTTCCAAGAATTTTTCATATTGCTTTGCCCAAGGTTGAAGACTGCCAAGATTGACCGCTTTTGGTTTGCTACCTTTATTTATGTTAACAAGAGGGCGGGTGTTGAATGGGTTTATCTCTCGCTGGCATCTTAAGAGGCACCTCAAGAGGGGGGGTTTTGAATCCACGGCTCCTCAAGAAACCGGGTTTTTTACGTAATCTGCGGGCTATAACCAAGGATTTTGCTCAAAAAACCCGGTTTCTAGGCCCCCTCCACTGAACTTACCCGCTGCTCCTCAAGAAACCGGGTTTTTTACGTAATCTGCGGGCTATAACCAAGGATTTTGCTCAAAAAACCCGGTTTTTGGGCTCCGTCCGTAAATCTAAAATCTAAAATCTAAAATCTAAAATCGATTGACAGTTGCCGATCGAACTTGCTATGTTATTCATAGTCGGAATGAGTACGCTTTAGTCGAGCAGTGATTGTTTTTGAGTTTTATGGTAAAAATTGTCGGCATTGGCGGAAGTTTGCGGGCTGGCTCCTACAGCCAGTTAGCGTTGAAGGTGGCAGCAGAGCGGGCGCAAGCCTTGGGCGCGGAAGTTGAAATATTGGATTTGCGATCGCTCAAGCTGCCCTTTTGCGACGGTGAGAATGATTATCTCGATTACCCGGATGTGGAAAAGCTGCGAAATGCGGTTAAGCAAGCCGACGGCTTGATTTTGGCAACGCCGGAGTATCACGGTAGCGTCAGCGGTGCTCTCAAGAATGCCCTGGATTTGATGAGTTTTGAGCATTTGGACGGGAAGGTTGCGGGTGCGATTAGCGTTTTGGGAGGGCAAGTTAACAGCAACGCACTCAACGATATGCGCGTGATTTTGAGATGGGTACACGCTTGGGTAATTCCGGAACAAATTGCGATCGGACAAGCTTGGAAAGCTTTTAGTCCCGACGGTAAATTGTTGGATGAAAAACTGTCTGAAAGGTTCGACGAATTTGCTCGGAGTTTAGTAGAAAATACGCGGAAATTGCGAGGAATTTCGTAATTGTCTCTCATGACAAATGTAGTCTGGGACGCAACTGGCATAGTCTTTGGGTGCGTCCATTCCCCTAATTTATCGATTTGAAGAGGTTTTGTCTCTAGCAGAGCGCCCTACAAGCTGTAATGTTAACAGTCAACAGTTAACAGTCAACAGTCAACAGTCAACTGAGTTAAAATGGCATATCGATCATGTCTCCGAAAGGATGGGGTACGTCGATCGCCATTCTTCCAGGTTTGGACTCATATTTTTCTATCCACTTTTTGGCTAATTCCAAAGCTTCCTCCTCAGTCTTGGCATTTTGGACGGCGACGTGGCGGTTGCCGCGGCTATCCCAAACCTCGACGTAGAAGACTTTCTGGGATTGAATAATCCAACCTTTATAAGTGTCTGCTGGTTCCATAGTTAGAATCCTAAAATAATCTGGCGGGGAGTTCCACTGGCGAGCTAATTGTAAATATTGCCCTGCATAAAATGAATTTTACGGGGATTTCTATAGTATTTTTGGAAAAAAGTCAGTTTTACGGTTAACCTCATGACTAGACTCCTGAAGCAATTATTTAACTGGAGAAAATACCTCCAACCTTTGGCCGCGGCGATCGCGATCGCCCTAATGGCATCCCAGATGGCGGTATTGCCGGCATTGGCGACTGGCGTGTACGAAATGCCGGTGTTGTCGGCGGGCGATCGTACTTGGGTGTTCGACAAAGGCGACGTGCTCAGCCGCAGCAGCGAAAGCAATATCAGCAGCGTACTCGACAACCTGGAAAATAAAACAGGGAAACAAGTCAGGTTGGTCACCATCCACCGCTTAGACTACGGCGAAACGACTGCCACTTTCACCGACCAACTGTTTGAACAGTGGTTTCCCGCAAAAGAAGATCGGACTAATCAAATTTTACTCGTTCTCGACACTGTTACCAACAGCGCGGCAATTCGGACGGGGGAAGGAGTGAAATCCCTGCTAACCGATGAAATTGCCCAGAGTGTGGCTGGGGAAACCGTGCAAGTGCCGCTGCGCGAAGGCAATAAATACAACGAGGCATTTGCGGCTGCAAGTACGCGCATTGCAACTGTTTTGTCGGGCGAACCCGATCCGGGTCCTCCTGAAGTTGTTGACAACATTCAAGTTGAAGGCACGTTTAAAAAAGCTGAAGAAACAGACCAAGGCAATGCCACAGTTGTTGTGGTTGTGCTGTTGGTATTGGCGACAGTGATTCCGATGGTGACTTATTTCTGGTATCAAGGTTTTTCGTGATCGGTGCTGCTTGCATCCGATCGGTTGCCGTTTTGTCAAGAAAGTATGGCAGGGCTGCACTAATCTTGAACGTATTCTCGATCGCTCAACAATGCAATTTCTGCCCGCACAAATTCCCGTCCCAGATAAGCCGCGTGATCTAACATTGTCACCGGGCTGGGGCGGGTTTCTTCTAGGATTTTGACGCAAAGTTCTTTGGCGGTTCTGCCGGTAAAAAGTGTGGCCTGAGTGCGTTCTACTTTGCCGCGGGCGGGGATGGGTTTACCAGTTTCGGGATCGACGGCGAGGCCTCGATCGTCGATGATGTTGGTGAAATGTTTGGCACAAATTAAGCTGGTTTCGCGATCGAGATAGATGATGAAGTAGCCGCCGGGATCGAGGTCGAGGTGGCGTTTGGATAGCTTGTCATCAATTGCGGTGAGGTTTTCCAAGGTTTGACTCATGGTTGGTGAAAGAAAGTAGACAATAGCTGTGATTTGTTCTGCTATTTCTAGTTTAGTCGGCTGCGGGACAAGTTTGGGACGTTGGTTGGTTGAATGGGGGGAAAGTTTGGGCGATCGACAATTCCTGCAATTTGCCGATCGCTCCTATGCTACAGTCGATCGGGCTCGACAGAGAAATTGATGAGTGAACTTAAGACGCGATCGCTGTTAGAGCCCCGACTTCTTGAAGAAGTCGGGGCTCGGGGTATTGTGTTTTTTTAGCCGTTGCTCACTTATCTCTGATGCAAAATCGGTTATTGTTGTATAGATAATTTGTTTTTATTAAAGCTAAGCAAAAATGAAATTTATAGATTTGTTTTCAGGGATTGGAGGTTTCAGACAAGGTTTTGAAAAAATAGGCTTTGAATGCATTTTTTCATGCGAGATTAACAGCAAATGCCGACAAGTTTACACGGAGAATTTCGGTGAGGTTCCTTTTGGAGATATCAGTAAAATTAATCCCGTCGAGTTAGAAGACTTTGATGTTTTAGTCGCCGGGTTTCCGTGCCAACCTTTTAGCATCTGCGGCAAAAAGCTAGGTTTTGAAGATACTAGAGGTACGCTATTCTTTGATATTTGTAAAATCATAAAAATAAAGCAACCTCAAGTAATTCTTCTCGAAAATGTCAAGCACTTAATCCATCACGACAAGGGAAATACCTTAAAAGTAATTATTGCCAGTCTGGAAGATTTGGGATACAGCGTCAATTACAAAATGCTGAATGCGAAAGACTTTGGAATTCCTCAACATCGTGAAAGAATATTCATTCTTGCAACTAAAGGTAAAGAATTCAATTTTTCTGGACTTAAAAGCAAGTTTCCTCCCCAACTCAGGGAATTTCTAGACGAGACAGGGGATTTTGAAATATTGGACAAATCAGAGTATACTTTAATTGATTATCCGAGAAAGCAAGATTCGGGACTTGTATTTGTAGGTTACAGAAATAAAGGTACTTGGAAAACTGGCGTGAGGCCAAATACAGAACATTTATCGAGAGTTCACAGACAGCCTAATCGCATTTATTCGGTAGATGGAGTGCATCCGACTATTCCTTCGCAAGAAACATCGGGCAGGTTTTTTATCTACATTCCCGAGCAAGATATGGTGAGAAAGTTGACGCTGAAGGAATGTTACCGCCTTATGGGTTTTCCTAAAGATTTTAAAAGTTATCCGAGTGCGGGGGAAAGCTACAAGCAAATTGGCAATTCGGTTTGTGTACCGGTGGTGGAGGCGATCGCCAAAGAAATATTAAGTCAAAAAATATTGTCAAATAAGTCAAATGAACTACAGAAAAAAACTGAAGAATATATACAGATTATCCTTTTAAATTGCTGATATTAACTCGACGAAGATTCCCATACAATTCGAGACTGTCTTGCTAACAAAAGTGCAAGCTCATCAGCCCTTGGACGGTTATCTTCACGATAGGGCAAGCCTATAATACTCCCATGAGATGAAGAGTCACGTACTACATTTAGACCTAGTTCTCGAATTCCCCCTAGATTAAGGCTAGCGACTCCTTCGCAGTTTCTCAATGCACTCAAAGATTGCTCTATGGAAAAATTGACAGAAATACCCTGTTCGTTTATACGTTGGCGCAAATAGTAGGCGTCCGATTTGACGATCGATCTATCCCGATCTATCCATCCTTTTCGGAGAGCTCGGTAAACAAGTGTAAGATCCGGTAATGTTTCAAACTCTGACGCACTCCCTGAAGACGGTTCTATCATATTTTGTTAAACCACTGCAACCAGTAAACTAATGTTGATGATGAAGCGATATCTTCGACCGCATTTTCATTTTTTGCATGGTGATAAATATCAACTGGTTGCTCCGCACTGAACGGACAAAATAGGCGAACTGTACGCTCTGGTTCTAAGCTTGTCCAATCTAGTGTAATACTGCCTCTGTCATCTGTACCTGTAGAGCATTTGGGAAAACTGTTTCCCATGCTATCGTAGGCTTCGACAACTAACTTCATCGCTGTCTTGAAAGCATATTCAGTCGGTCTTAAAATTCCGTACTCATCCTCTTCTTCTAAATCTAAAAGCTCGATCAGACGTTCAACAGTGATTCGGAAATTCCATAAACCGCTATTGCTACTGCTATCAGTAATCTGTTCTTTCGCTACAGTCATAAGATTCAATCCGTTTTAGGCGATCGCCAGTTTCATTTTAACACAGCTTCATGCTGTGAAATTTGCACTCAAAACTCCGATCGTTGACCGTCAATCGATATTTGCAAGGACACAGCATTGCCTTGTCCAAATCCGAATATATTTGTAGGGATACAGCACTGCTGTGTCCCGGATATTTGCAAGGACACGGCACGGCCGTGTCCCTACCGAAAACCCTAATTAATGAAATTTTTAAGCTTGTAGTTGCGCTTGAGTCTGCCGGCGCTGAAGCGCAACTACAAACCTCGATTAGGCGGGAACTTGGATTTTTTCGGTGCCGGCAAGTTCAAAGGCTGCGTGAATTGCCTTCAAAGCAGTTACACCTTGTTCCTCATCCACAACGCAACTAATTTTAATCTCGGAAGTGGCAATCATTTGAATGTTGATTTGCTGGCGAGAAAGCGCTTCAAACATTTTTGCCGCTACTCCCGGATGCGCTACCATCCCGGAACCGACAACGCTAACTTTGGCAATTTGTGTATCCACTGCTACTTCGCCCCATCCAAATTCGGGGGCGGCTTTTTTGAGGGCGTCTTTAGCAGCTTCGGCGTCAATTTGTGCTACGGTAAATGCAATGTCGCGAGTTAATATGCCGTCGATATTGTGGCAGCGCTGCGACTGAATGATCGTGTCTACGCTGATATTTTCCTCGGCTAAAAGTCCGAACAGTTTTGCTGCTACTCCGGGTCGATCGGGCAATTGGCGAATTGCTAGACGCGCTTGATTGATATCCAACGCAACGGCGCGGACTGCGGGCGGTTTTTGGGATGATGAACGCCGCCCAATAGGGGAGTTGGCGACATCAAATGCTTTGCAGAGTTCGGCAACGGCCCGATCGCAATCTTCGGCATCGATCGCACAACTAACTTTCACCTCGGATGTAGAAATCATTTGAATGTTAATTCCTGCATCCGCTAAAGTCTTAAACATCTGGGCCGCTACCCTCGGACGCCCGATCATTCCTGCACCCGC
Source organism: Microcoleus sp. Pol7_A1 (assembly GCF_036701085.1). NCBI lineage: Bacteria > Bacillati > Cyanobacteriota > Cyanophyceae > Oscillatoriales > Microcoleaceae > Microcoleus > Microcoleus sp. Pol7_A1. Next base: position 172,216 of record NZ_JAUBQD010000001.1, on the reverse strand, counting down.
AATGCTAACTTTAGCGATCGGCTTTTCTTCTGCTTTCACTTCCGGTTCTCCCAATTCTGGGCGAGAATTCTTGCCGAGGGTGGGCACGATCGCATCTGCAACGGCGACAGCTTGATTGAGGGAATTTCGCCTCACTGTGAAGGCAATATCGTTAGTATTTCCTTCGTGAATTGACTGGATAATTAAGTCTACATCGAGGTTTTGTTGCGCGATCGCACCAAACAACCGCGCTGCTACGCCGGGGCGATCGGGCAAACGCAACAGCGACACCCCCGCCTGATCCAAGTCAAATTCCACCGCATCCACCGCTTTTGCGAGCTCTAAGCCCTCCAAAGGCCGGGATTGGGCGGGAGGCGACACTACCCGCGTACCGGGGGCGTCACTCCAGCTAGAAAGCACTACCAGCGGCACGCCGTAATTCTTGGCAATTTCTACAGCGCGCGGGTGGAGGACTTTTGCGCCCAAACTTGCCAATTCCAGCATTTCGTCGCAAGTGATTTCATCCATCAATTGGGCGTCGGCAACCAAGCGCGGATCTGTAGTCAGAATTCCGGGCACGTCGGTATAAATTTCGCACCTGTCGGCCCGCAGCGCTGCGGCGAGGGCAACTGCTGTTGTGTCGGAACCGCCGCGCCCCAAGGTGGTAATTTCCAATTCTCCGGCATTGGCGATGCCTTGGAAACCCGCAACCACAACGACTTTACCGCTTTTTAACTGGGTTTCAAGCCGATTCGGGTCGATTCGCAAAATCCGGGCGCGGGTGTGGGCGGCTTCGGTGACAATGCCAACTTGGGCGCCGGTGAGGGAAATTGCGGGCTGTCCCATTTCCTGCAATGCCATGCTCAAAAGTGCGATCGAGACTTGTTCCCCAGTGGAAAGCAACATATCCATTTCCCGCTTGTTGGGATTTGCGGAAATTTCCTTGGCGAGTTTAACTAAACCGTCGGTGGTTTTGCCCATCGCCGAAAGTACGACAACCAGAGAGTTGCCGAGCTGTGCTGTTTTTACAACTCGTCGGGCTACTTCCAGAATGCGATCGACTGTACCAACCGAGGTTCCGCCATATTTCTGAACAATTAGTGCCATAGGACTTACACAAAAAGTGATGCAATACTTAAGTTAATATACGCAAATTTTTGATAATAACCGATGAATGTTTATATTGTTTCTGAGGAGGCTGCTAGGCGATCGCATTTTTACAGCACATGATATTCCTAGGGACACTGAATTGCCGTGTCTCTACCGGCATCTGCGACTTATGCGAATTTAAGTTTTTGATTGAAGAATTGCAAATGACTTATGAAGAACCCAACCCCGATAATCATCAGTCATCCCCAATCTAAAATCTCAAATCTCAAATCTCAAATCGAATTACTCGCCTTCTAACTCTCGCAAACGCGCTTCTAAAGCTTGAATTCGCAGCTCAGCTTCTGTGCGCCTTTGTCGTTCTCGTTCAGCAGCCAATTAGGCTTGTTCTGCCCGTTCCTCGGCCGCCGACAGCAAATTCCCGGAAGCATCCTACCAGGGCAGCCAAGGCAGCTCTACGCCCCGATAAACCCCTTGCCAAATGCCTAATTTCACTCCTATTTGTGCGATCGGGTAATGTCCGCGCTGATTTTGTGGGACTAACTCGAACCGATCCTCTACCAAATGATACACTTCAACTTGTGCCTTTTTGACTTCATAAATGCCGTAAAAAACAGGTCGAATTATCCGCTCGTAAATCCAGAATTTGCCCTGGCGAGGAGTCTTATCTCTTTCTTCACTGCCATCGCCAGAAACAAATTCAAGTACAATCAGAGGCGGCTTATTTCCTGCTACATTACATAGGATCGGCGAAGATTTCCGTCAAGAGTTTGCGCCACGTCGGGCACGTAAAACCAATCAGGTGCTGCGGCTCCTCTTTCTGGCGGTTCCGGGGGTTGGGCCACTCGCCAGTAAATACCGGAATCTTGACCGATGCAGTATTGTCCGTCGAGATGAATTTGGTCTAGAATGAGTCGAATTGAAGTTGTTAATAGGATGCTTTGAGGATGTTCTTGGAAGTTTTTTACAAAAGTACCGTCAGAGTCTGGTAATTGAGTGTGGTTGGGGAAATCTGTTGCTATAATTTCTGGTTTTTCGGCGACACTCATGTTGACCTCTTGAATGTTAAAAAATTATAGTTATAATTGGTGACTTAGAGATTAATAATGCTATTATGTCATTGGAAGCCTCCGGTTGCTATATAGAAAATTTTCATAAATATGAGTAAGTACAAGTTAATTATTTTTGACTTCGACGGCACTTTGGCAATTACTCACAAAGCTATTGTATTTTGCTTTACCAAAACTTTTGAAACTTTCAATATTACCCCGCCTGCTGCTGACACTATTATAGGTACGATCGGCATCAATTTACCAAATACTTTTAAAATCCTCCATCCGGCGATCGAGGAAAGCGCAATTCCCGAATGGGTTGAAACTTACCGCTCTTATTATCGGACGGAAGGTGAAAAGCAGGTAGATTTATTTCCGGGGACAAAGCAAGTCTTGCAGTTGGCGCGCCAGTCTGGATTGAGCCTGGGAGTTTTCAGCAACAAACAGGTTACTTTTGTTAATTTATTACTCAAAAATTTGAGGATTCACAGTTTTTTTGATTTGATATTAGGTGATAACGGACAAATAATTCCGAAACCCAACCCGACTGTTTTTCACTCGATTATTAAACCGCTGTTCCCGGAATTGGATAACAGTCAAATTTTAATGATTGGCGATACAGCGATTGATTTGCTGTTTGCTAAAAATGCTGGGATAGATGTTTGTTGGGCGACTTACGGATATGGCGATCGCGCTCAGTGTCTCGCCCTAGAACCGACTTTTGCGATCGACGATATTTCGGAACTTGCTGTGTTCGTTAAAAATTAATTTTTTATTATTTTTTTCAGAAGAGTTTGAATCATTTAAGTAAAAGACATTAACTAAGAAATATTTTAATATAGCCGGACGCTCTATTTTTTTGAGTGAAGTGAAAAAATAAATGCCCGAACCTGTAAGCCACCCAAAGGCTGCCCAATAAACCATACCAAAGATAGAGTTATCGCGGTAACAGTTATTATAAATTAACAATTAGGATTCTTGAGAAGGTAGAAAGCAGAAAGCAAAAGGCAGAAAGAAAAAAACGAGGGAAGCCCGATTTTTTCTAGGTAAAAATTACAGCCAAAATTCTGCATAAGAGCCTTCTAAATTCTGCCTTCGGCAAACAGGAAATTCTGTTAAAATCTAGGGTGCGGCCAGTCGGGATAGACAATAAACTCAATTTATAGAAACTCATGCAGATCGATATAAGCATTCCTTCTGAAACGCTATCGCCGACTCGCACTGGCGGCAATCCACCGAATTTAATAGAAGAAGTATTTCGGCTGTACGATCGCGCCCTGGCAGCTACCAGCAACGGCATCTCGATCGCGGACGCTACCCGGCCCGACAAGCCCATAGTCTACTGCAACCAGGCTTTCGAGCGGATTACAGGCTACGATCGCAGCGAAATAATCGGGCACAACTGCCGCTTCCTGCAAGGCCCGGATACCGATGGCGCTGCCGTCGCTCAAATCCGCGCGGCCCTGAAAGAACAACACGACTGCAAAGTAGTTCTGAAAAACTACCGCAAAGACGGCACCCCCTTCTGGAACGAACTCACCATCTCGCCCGTGCGCGACAGCAGCGGGATCGTCACCCACTTCATCGGCGTCCAATCTGATATCACCGATCGCAAACAAGCAGAAGAAGCCCTCAAACAAGCCGAGGCAAAATACCGCAGCATCTTTGAAAACGCCACCGAAGGCATCTTTCAAACCGCCCCAGACGGGCGCTACCTCAGCGCCAACCAGGCACTCGCCCGAATGTACGGCTACGATTCCCCGTCAGAACTGATCGCAAAATGTTCGGCAAAAAACCTTTACGCCGATCGCGCCCGCCGCGCTTCCTTCATTGCCGAAATCAGCAAAAACGGTTCCCTGAAAGAGTTTGAGTCCTGCGTCCACCGCAAAGACGGCAGCACTACCTGGATCTCGGAAAACGTGCGCGAAGTCCGCGGCGCAGGCGGCGAACTCCTTTACTACGAAGGAACCGTCGCCGAAATCGCCGCCCGCAAACAAGCCGAAGCAGCCCTGCGAAATCAAGAATACTGGCTGAAAACCGCGATCGACGCCGTGCCCGACGCGATCAACCTCACAGACAGCGAGGGGCGCTGGCTGATTGCCAACGACTGCGCCCTCAAACTTTTGGGCTGGGAAACCGCAGACTACCAGGGCAAAACTACTGCCGAACTCGCTGCCGCCGCCGATCCCAGAGTCAGAGAAATCCTGCTAAATTGGCAGGAAACCGACGAAACAACCTGGCAAGCAGGCACTCTCACCTCTAGCCGCCAAATTGTCCCCTTGCCCACAGGCGGCAGCAATTTGTTTGAAGTGCGGAAAGTGCCGCTGTTCAACCCCGACGGTTCGCGCAAAGGTTTGGCAGTCGCGGGGCGGGACATCACCCAGGAAGTGGAAGCGGATGCAGCTTTGCGAGACAGCGAACAGCGGTTTCGGGCAATTTTTGAACGCGCTGCGATCGGCATGGTAGTCGCTACCCTCGAAGGTATGGCGATCGCCACTAATCCGGCATTTCAAGCTATGCTGGGGCGATCGGAAGCTCAACTGCGGGGTGCGGGCCTGGACGAATGCACGCACCCGGAAGACGTACAAGCTTCGCGCGAGTTGCGCCAACAGTTGGCCGCGGGTTCGCGCGAAGCTTACCAAATCGAGAAACGCTACCTCCGCCCAGACGGCAGCATCAGGTGGGGACGCCTCAGCGCCTCTGCGCTCGACAGCAGTCAGGGAACGCCGCAGTTTATTTTGCAAATGGTAGAGGATATTACCGATCGCAAACAAGCCGAGTCAGCTTTGTTGCAAAATGAGGCTAAATGGCGATCGCTGATTCTCAACAGTTCCGACATGATTACTATTGTCGACGACAGCGGTCGCATTATTTACGAAAGCCCTTCTGTAGAAACAGTTTTGGGCTACGAACCAGAGGAACTCGCCCGTCAAATTGCCGTCGATTTCATCCACCCAGACGACCTGCCCTCGCTGATGTCCGACGGCGAAAAAATGATCGCAAATCCAGGCGATCCGATCGCCCTAGAAGGTCGGTTCCGGCGCGCTGACGGTTCTTGGTGTTTTCTCGAAGGCGTCGGCATCAACTTGCTAGCAGACCCCGCTGTGAGCGGAATTGTGATCAACTCCCGCGACATGACGGCGCGCAGGCAAGCAGAGTACCGCCTCAGCAAAATTAACGAGTGCTTTTTGGGATTCACCACCGACGCCAGTGACAACATCCAGCGCCTGACATCCTTAGCAGGCGAGCTTTTGGGCGGAAGTTGCGCTATCTACAGCCGCCTCGGTGGCGGTCTGCTGCGCGCGATCGCGACTTGGCAAGCGCCGTCGGACTACCCGCTGGTCGATCGCGCTGATGGCCACATCTGCACCGACGTATGCAGCAAAGGAAGCGATCGGGCTGTGGCTATTCCTGACTTGCAGAAGACGATCTACGGCAAAATCGATCCCGCTGTCATCCGCTACCAACTGCGAAGCTATCTGGGACAAGCAGTGCGGCTGGGCGACAATTACGTGGGTGCGCTGTGCGTTCTCTACACTGAGCCGATCGCGCCCACAGAAGCCGACTGCAAGCTGATCGGAATTATTGCCGGGGCGATCGGAGTTGAGGAAGAACGGGCCGCCGCCGCCGATCGCGATCGCCAAAAATCCCAAGAACTGCAAACAGCTTTGCACGAATTGCAGCAAACTCAAATGCAGTTAGTACAAACCGAAAAAATGTCTTCCCTCGGACAGGTGCTAGCAGGAATTGCCCACGAAATTAACAACCCAGTGGGCTTTGTCGCCGGCAACCTCTGCCATGTCCGAGACTACGTTCTCGACTTGTTAGAAATCGTGCAAGTGTATCAAGAAGAATACCCAGATTCCCCTGCCAAAATTCAGCAACAAGCCGATGATATAGACTTAGAATTTCTAGCAAAAGACCTGCCAAAATTGCTCACTTCGATGCAGATAGGATGCGAGCGAATTGTAGAAATTATTCAAACTCTGCGCAATTTCTCGCGGGCGGACGAAGCGAAAATCAAGACTGCCGACATTCACGAAGGTTTAGAAAGTACCTTGTTAATGTTGAACAGCCGGCTGAAAGCCAAGGCAAACTGGCAGGGCATTGAAGTGATTAAAAAATACGGAGAACTGCCGCAAATACAATGCCATCCCGGACTGTTAAATCAGGTTTTTATGAATCTATTGGCCAATGCGATCGACGCCTTGGAAGAAAGCAGCAGCAAAGCAAAAAATACAGCCGATACTATCTTTCCTACAATTACGATTCAAACTGAAATGATTGATAACAATCGCATTTGTATTCGGATTAAAGACAACGGCCCGGGCATTCCCGAAGATCAGATCGTGCGTTTGTTTGACCCGTTTTTTACCACAAAACCAGTAGGAAAAGGCACAGGTTTGGGTTTATCAATTTCGCACCAAATTGTCGTTGAAAAACACAACGGCAAATTGCAGTGCCTCTCGGAACCAGGTAAAGGCACCGAATTTATCATCGAAATTCCAATTAAGTAGAAGGAATCAGGAAGGCACTAAACGGATCAACATTAATACACGGATTAATTATTTAGCGTGTGTCAATTCATGTCATGTCCGTTTGATTCGGACTTGTATGATGTTAAATTGTGTAGGGCCGGGTTCGCCTATATTTTTGATAATTATCGACAAATTATATAAACCGGCCCGGCCCATACTTAGAAACCGGGTTTTTTACATTGGGTACGGACTACAAGGCGTCTTTTCCTCAAAAAACCCGGTTTCTGGGTTCCCGTGCGTGGAATTAAAAACTAAACTGCGTCCGCAAATTGCCCACAAAAATTGTCGGGTTGTTATCGAAATTATTGGGATTGGCGATCGCATAAAATGCCGGCACGATCGAAATATGGTCGGTGAGAGGCAAATAATAAGTTGCCTCAATTTCGTACTGCGTGCCGCCGTTCCCTCCGCCAGAAATCAGAAATCTCCGACCGCCAGTAAAGTCAAAAGGTACTAAATATGACACCGTAAGCAAAGCTCCTTCTTTGAACAAATCGGGAAATGCAAGTCCTAACTGATAAGATTGATTTTTGATCGTGCCGTCGGGTCGGTTAGTCTTGGGAAATATATTGGTTTCGGCGTAGCCGTAGCGGCCGAAAAGACCAAAGCCGCGAGTGACTAACCAATCGAAATTGAAACTATAAGTATTCGCAGTCGCATTGCCCAGGCGGCCGCCGAAACCGTCATCTGCCACACCGTTCAACGGCTTGCTGTTAGGAGATCCAATTAAGCCGCCGATTTGCTGGATGTTGGAACGGCTGTACAGAAAGCGCAAATTAGTCCGATCGCTCGGACTGAATGTTAATTCTGCTGTAGCCGTATTCGTGCCGTCAAACAAGCCTTGAGACGGATTGGAAGCGGAATTAAACACGGAAGTCGGCAAAAATTCCGTACTCTCGCCCAAATAGCCAAAACGCAGTTTCAACGCGCGGCCGATATCCCACAAAACCAAAGCACCGGCACCGCGCCTGGTAGCGCTTAACAAAGGGCTGTTGTTAGAATTAAAGCTGCTCGCACCGTCTACGAAAAAGTTAAACCTATTGTTGTCAAAGTAGCGGTAGAAATTAATCCTCGGCCCGACTACTACTTGCAAGGTGTTGCTAAGCGGGAACCGATAGGAAAGTTCCCTCAGGACAACTTCATTGGGATTTACTCCCGCAGTTTGATCGAGAAAAGGAGTGCCGAATGTATTGAAAAAACCTGTTGAAGTAAACTGGTTGGCTGGCGAATTGCCGTTACCTACAGCTAGCTGTGTAATCAATTCGTCTTTCCCTGTAAAGGAAGTAGTGAGGGTCAACCAAACTAACTGGCTGAAAGTGATTTCTGGGTCGTCAACTCTCTGCACGATCGGTCTGTTGGTGACAGGATCGCGTCCGGCTACTCGATCGAGCGGAGCAGCATTTCCATTTATTGCTTCAACTCGGACTCGATCGCCCGCAAAAGCTCCAGTCACATTAAACCAAGCAAATCCATTGAGTTTAGTAGTAGTTGAAAATTGGTTGGCTTCCAATTCAGCCGTTCGAGCTTCTAAAGCATCTACTCTACCGCGCAATGTAGCTAATTCTGCTGCAAATTCTTCTTGCAATCTTTGCAAAGCAAGTAAATCTTCTCGCTTGACTAAATTACCAGTAGAACCGCCAAGTTGTTTGGTAATTTGATCCAAGCAAGCGTTTAATCCGGCGGCGAATTCGTAGCGAGTCATTGCCCGATTGCCTCGGAATGTGCCGTCTGGATATCCTGCAATACAGCCGTATCTTTCTACTAGGGATTGCAAGGCTTGAAAAGCCCAATCTGTAGGCCGCACGTCGGACAGTTGGGAAACAGAGGTGACTTGTGCTGCGTCTTCTTGTATGCTGAGGTCATCAGCGGTGCCAGTCTCGCTGCTGATATCGGCAACTTTTCTGGCTTCAGCAACGTTTTGAGACTGAGGAGAGTTGGCAATTTCTAACTCCTGGGGGGGCAATTCGCGAATTGCCCCCGTTATTTGTGGGGCTGTTGCTGCGAGATCCTCTGTTGCTTTATCTTGTTTGGGTAAAGAGCGATCGACTGTTACTGTATTACGTTGGGGTAAAGCTCGATTCACCCATGCTGCATCAGTTTCGGGTAAAGCGCGATCGACTGTGGCTGCATCTGTTTCGGGTAAAGTTCGATCCACCCATGCTGTATCAGTTTCGGGTAAAGCGCGATCGACTGTGGCTGCATCGGTTTCGGGTAAAGCTCGATCCACCCATGCTGTATCAGTTTCGGGTAAAGCGCGATCGATTGCTGAGTTAGTCTCTGCGGTTATCGCCGCTAACTGCGGTATCTCAATCTTACCTGCTGCCAGCGCTGCGTCTGGGTTAGCCGCAGAGACGACACTACCTTCTAGCGCAACTTCTGGAGTTGAGGTATCCTGAATTTGAGCTGTTGCTGCGATCGGCTCCAAAGGCACCGCCACACCAGAAATCAAGAAAGACAGCCAAAAAGCTTTAACGGAGGTTGAATTATTCACAAAAACACTCACACCACTTGTTGAAAATTAAATTTGGCCAATCTTAAACGATAAGCTTGCTTATAAATGTATTTTGTTTAACAAAATCTTATAAATAGTTAAAATTATGTTAGGAATCGATCGCTTCCTAATCACTAATCACTGATGACTACTGACTAATTCCCAAAATGAAATTTTTATTAGTTACAGATTTAGACCACACGCTAGTCGGAGATGACGAAGCAACTCAAGTTTTAAATCAGCGCTTGCACTCAAAGCGATCGCAAATTTGTTTGGTTTATTCTACCGGGCGTTCTCATGCTTCAACTTGCGAATTAATTGCCCAAAAGCAATTGCTAGAACCTGACTATTTGATTGCAGGTGTAGGCAGCGAAATTTACCAAAACGGCGCCCTCGACTTAGATTGGGCGGAATATCTTTCTCAAGACTGGGATAAAATGGCGATCGCCTCTTTAGCTAAGCAGTTTTCCCAGCTTAAATCCCAATCCCTAAAAGAACAAAATCCTTGGAAAATCAGTTATTGTCTGGAACCAACAGCCGAAAACAGCTCGACTCTCCAGGAATTGCAGCAAAAATTAACTCAATCGGGACTGGCAGCTCAAATCATTTTTAGCAGCAATCGCGATGTGGATATTTTACCGCAGACTAGCAACAAAGGCAATGCCCTTACTTATTTACAAAAGCGCCTGCAAATTCCATCGGAGGCAACATTAGTTTGCGGTGATTCTGGCAATGACATCAGTATGTTTGAACAGGATGTCCGGGGAGTAATAGTAGCCAATGCTTTGTCAGAACTCTTAGATTGGCATCGCGAATACGGCACTGAAAATCATTATTTAGCTGGTTCTGATTGCGCTTGGGGAATCATGGAAGGAATGGCATATTTTTGGAAATTTTGATTGCTTAAAATCCGGTTTGGTTTGTAGTGAGGACTAAAGCTATCATAAAAATTAAAGGACTGAAGTCCTCCCTACAAACGCACCCCAAGTCCCGCAAACCCTTAAAATCTGTTCAGCAATCTCAACCGCATATCGATCGAACCTGCGAGTTGCGATACCATCAGCCTGTGCTGCTTTATACTACCTAATCGAACTTAACTTTAGTTACCTAAAGCCAGTTGAAGTTTATTTCCTAGGCTTTTGGGTAGTCTGCTATCCCAAGATAAGCCGGCGATCCCCCGATCGCCAAAGGTTATATAGTTAAGTTTAGCGCCTCAACCTGAATTACTCTCTCTAAAAGAACTTATCTTTCTAGATGAAGAAGATGTAGGTTTAGTCAACTATTTGCCCATTTAGTTAAGCTCGCTCACACACCGCCAGATGGAACAAAATACTTTACCCATAGAGGTGATTCTCTCTCACCCCCGCCAATCCTTAGGCAGCATTCGGCTGGATTGGACGCCACAACCGGGGAACTATCTAGATTTAGAGGGACAAACCTACGCTGTTTTGGAACGCCACCACCGCTATCAGCTCAAATCCGGCCGCTACCGATTGCAAAAAATTGCCCTCTACGTGCAGTCTGCTACACCGCCGAGGGAAAGAACTTTTGTAAGCGGCATCTGGGTTATCGGAGATGCTAGCTGCCGCTTTAATGCTCGATCGGAAATTCTGCGCTGTGCTGTCAATCCCAATGGCCCGTGCGATCGCTGCTGCGATTACCAAAAGTCTTGAACCATCGAGCCAGTACACAATTCCAGCTTCCCAACCGAGAGTGCCTAGGATCTGGGCGTCTCCCTCATTTACGACAAACTATCAAAACCAACCAGCAACTCTCGAACCGAATTTAACTTCTTCAGGAAGGCGGTAATCTATCTTCTGATAGCTGTGCAACACGTCGCGAATGCCAGTATGAATCAAATTTTCTATGTGCAGCAACTGCTCTGAAGAACAGCGAACCTGGAGTGTTTGGTTTGACACAGACTCGCCGGAGTCGATCGCAGTATATCTATTAGGAATTCTGCTGAGCACGTAAGCAATTAAATCCTGTCGCAAGCCAGAAGCCGAAAAAGCTTGTTGGTAGGGATGCGTCGGATAAGACTCCAAGATAATTTCTACTTCTTCTGTGACTACTGCCAAGGTAATATTGACAAGATTTTTCTGCATTTTTACCGTCCCCAAACACTCGTTAACTAATATTTTTGATGCCGATATCGAGATCCTGTGATTTCTGCTGAATCTTAGCGGGCTAATACCGCACATTGTCCTTCGGGACTCACCAGCTCGATCTCGGAACTTACCTCTTCTATAACTCGCAAGACGTAGCAGGGAATCTTGTCCGATAAAATAGCACTTGCCACCGTACCCGTGTGAATTTCTAAGACGGCTTCTGATGCAGCTTCAAACATCAGTCGCTGTCCCGGAAACACGACTCTTTCAAAGTGCCAATTAGGAATATTCCCAATCCGCAGCACCTGAACTAGGTTGCTAGCATTTGCGTAATAGCACAGAATCTGGTTGTTACCTTTAGAAGGTAGCTGATATGACATTGGAAAAATCTCCACACTCTTTCAACAACTTACTGAGACTTGGCTTTGCCTGTTAGTGGCAATTGCGAGTTGGGCTCTCGACCAAACGACCGACTTATTTTTGGGGTGTTATTCGAGAGCGCAAATCACATCTTCAGTTATTAATTTTTTTTACCATTGAGTCTCCTGCCCACACTTAGAGGACTGGTGCAGAAACCGGGTTTTTTTCGGTTAAAAAACCCGGTTTTTGTAGTATGCAGGGCCTAACTCCTGACTTATTCAGGCTGGTTGTACTGTAGCACCAGTTAATAGAAAGTACCGTCACTGACCCGAACTCTCCTGCAACAGGTTGGTTCTTCGGCAGCGGAATGGTGCTGAGATTGCGATCGACTTTCATAATTTAGAGCTTGGAGTAAACTTTATCTAAAAAATATGAGGAAATTATGAAGACAATCATCTTTTTTGATAAATATACTTTTGCCGAAGCAGGGATTACAAGACTTAGGTAGAAACCGGGTTTTTTACCAAAAAAATTCGCTACATCTGTGATTTCGCGTTAAAAAATTCGGTTTCTGCCTGCTAATAGAAGAGTTACGCAGGCAGAAACCGGGTTTTTTACCAAAAAAATTCGCTACATCTGTGATTTCGCGTTAAAAAAACCCGTTCTTGAGGCAAGTCTGCGTAACTTCTGGAGGAGTTATTCTGCCTGTAAATACGCTGATAGCCCATCGGCTTTGCTGGTAACAAAAAAACCCGACTCCGTGAGATCGTCTCTGCAACTTCTAGGGAATGAGAGTTAAAAGCAATACCAATTTCTAAAAATAAGGCTACACATAGATTGTCGGCGAGCATCTGTAGGAACAAGGAAATGCTTTGTCTTTAGAGAGATATGCGACTTTTAAATTGATATAAAATTTAAAATTGTAGCAAGATATTTTTGAATTGGTATAACAAATGACGCGATCGCATTTTTCCCGAGTTTAAGACAACGGTTCCCAACCGAGAATTCCCGCAACTTGCTGTGCCAAACTCAAAGGATCGAAAGGCTTGGGAATCACCCCCGCTACCCCCAAATCAGCAAATTCGCTCAAATCCATCGCCTGCACCTTAGCAGTCAGGAAAATCACCGGAATCTCCCGAGTAGCCGCATTGTTTTGCAGCAAACCAAACAGAGCAACTCCGTCCATATCCGGCATCATCACATCTAGCAGAATAGCGTCAGGGAGTTGAGTTTCAGCTAAAAGCCTTCCTTCGCTGCTGCTGAGCGCGCTCACTACCGTCCAGCCGCCTAAATGTTCCAGACACGCCTGAATCACGCTGCAGAGATTTTTTTCATCATCGATTACCAAAATGCGCTTTGCTGACATAATAAAAACTCTAATTTTCAATTGATCGTGGTAAACCGAAAGAGGACTTCCGCACGGTGCCTCATCAACCCGGTTTCTTAGCAGATATAGCAGAAAGAAGAAGCAAGAGGGAAGAAGCAATCAGCAATAAAGTTAACTGTTTCAGAAATTAAGAACGTCCTAATAATCTTGGCGGTTGCTATATTTTGCCGCTCACCTACTTAAACCGAGAACATAAAAATCGATATATAGGCCTCGCAAACTCATTCTCCCCGCGTGCGTTGCGAGGAACGTTAGCTTTCCCCATCTCCGATCAAAGCAATCTCAAAACTAAAAACTTTTTCCCCCTTCGCCTTCTAACTGTGCAGGCACTGTGAAATAGAAACTGCTTCCTTCTGAGAGAACGCTTTCGGCCCAAATTCTGCCGCCGTGCTGCTGCACGATGCTGCGACAGATAGCCAAACCCAAACCGGTACCTCCTTTTTGGCGGGAGTCAGAAGCATCGACCTGTTGAAACCGTCCAAAGATAGTTTCTAGTTTATCAGCAGGAATCCCCCGCCCTCGATCTTTGACTTCAAATAAAACCCGATCGCCCAAATCTTCAACCCTGACAGTTACTGTACTCTCCGGAGCCGAGAATTTAATCGCATTGCTCAACAAATTTACCAGCAGTTGAACGATCCTGTCCGGGTCAGCCCAAATTTTTGCTGTTTCGGGCAAAATCGACAAATTAATGTTATTCTCAGCAGCCACAGACAGCACAGCTTCCGCAGACTTCCGCATCAAAACAGCGGCATCGCACCACTGCTTGACGAGGATAACCTGGCTCGCATCGAGCCGCTCTAAGTCTAGAATATCGTTGACCAAACGCACTAACCGTTCGGTATCGCTAGACGCAATTTCTAACATCTGTTTGGCAGTTTCCGGTTGATCTTTCAGTACGCCCGCTGCCAGCAAACCTAAAGAACCGCGAATTGAAGCAAGCGGCGTTCGCAGTTCGTGGCTGACAATCGAAATAAACTCATTTTTCATTTTTTCAATTGCCCGACTTTCTGTGATATCTGTGACTGTGCCGACGTGACCGATTAGTTGATCTCTGTCGGAAAAAATCGGAGCTGTTTTAAGCCGGCAAAACCGGATTGTTCCGTCTCGCTGGATGTGGCGGAATTCGCAGGAAAATTCCCCATCAAGCGATTGCGATTCCGGCCACTTAGACAGAATTAGTTTGATGTCTTCGCGGTGAATAAACCGCATCCAGCGGTTTCCTAAAGCTGCTGCAGGTGCGAAGCCGCCAATTGCTTGACAGCGGGGATTTGTATAGGTACATTTCCCATTAGTATCGATTTTGAAAATCCCGACGGGCGAACTTTCGCTCAAAGAGCGAAACAATGCTTCGCTTTCCCGGAGTTCTGCTTGAGAGCTTTCTAGTTCTCGGGTTCGCTGCAAAACTCGCATTTCTAACTGTTCGTTGAGCTGTTGGAGGGCGGCTTCAGCTTGTTTGCGCTCACTAATATCGCGGTGTACTGATACCCAATGGGTAAACCCACCTGTTTCATCTGCGATCGGCACAATGCTGATTTCTACCCAAAATTCCGTCCCGTCTTTGCGATAATTGATCAAGTCAACCCGGATCGGCTGCCAGGTTTCCAAAGCTGTCCGAACTCGATCGAGACTGGCGCGGTCTGTTTTTTCTCCTTGCAAAAAGCGCGGGGTTTTGCCCACAACTTCTTCTAACGTATAGCCAGTCATCCGCGTGAAAGCTGGGTTGACATAAAGAATTCGCGGGCCCGGTTCGTTAATCGGTTCAGCTTCCGTAATTAACACGGCGTCGTTAGTAGTGGTGACTGCTGATTCCAACAGGCGCAACTGTAATTCTCTAGCTTTGCGATCGGTAATTTCTGTAACTGTCCCCACCATCCGCACTGCATCGCCTGCTTCGTTGAAAAAAAACTTACCTTTCCCCTCAATCCAGTGAATGCTGCCGTCCGGCCAAACCACGCGGTTTTCGTTACAGAAATCCGATCGCTGGGCGATCGCCTGATTGATAGCATTCTGAATACTGTTTAAATCTTCTGGGTGAACGCAAGCTGCAAAACTTTCATAAGTTCCGCCAAAAGTTCCCGGGGCCAACCCATACAACTCTTCGTGTTCCCTCGACCAAACAATGCTATTTTTCTGCACGTCCCAGTCCCAAAATCCGATTTTGGTAGCCGACAAAGCTAAGCTGAGCTGCTGATTGGTTTTCCGCAACTCCATGCTAGCAATAGCAACTCGAAGTTCTCGGACTATTTCAATTTCGCACTGCTGCCAAGGCAAAGATTTTAACCTCACAGTTTCTTGCCACAACTCAAAGGAATTGCGAGGAGACATCTGCCTGCTGCCATCCGGCTTTAATTCAATTGACCACTCTGGTTCACCTGCCCAGTTGACAGTTTGAATTACTTCGGGACGGAACCACAAAATGTAATAATTTTGCATTTCGGACATGGCAAGTATCAGCAAACCGCTAGCCACTTCTTTAAACTTCTCGGAGGGCGGATACAGCTTTGAGAGAGAATCTGTATGAAAAATATCATTATTTTTTTTACTTTTTATCCAAGCAATTAAGTTTTCGATTTCTACCAATTCCGGGGTTTTGCCGATGCTTGTTAAATTTTCATTGGCACACACAACTGCACCGGTAGCGCCCACTAAGGTCAGCAATTCATCTGGGAATGTAAGCAAACCTTCTACAAAGCTGTTTTTTTGAGAAATTTCTTTAATAAATTTATGGCAATTTTGTTTTAAATAAATACCATATTCCCAGTTTTCGCTATCTTGTTTGTAGCTGAGTTCGAGATTCACAAACTTTGCTAGCATTTCGCAAGCCGTTCTTGTTTCGTAGTTGACATACTTTCGTGTTGGGTGGTGACAGGCTATCAATCCCCAGACTTTTTTATTTTTGATTAATGTCAGGGTCATGCTAGCGGCAACGTTCATATTTTTGAGATATTGAACGTGGCAAGGGGAAACTGCTCTCAACAAAGAGCCGGCCAGATCCACAGGGCGACCAGTCAGCGGATTGCAGTGAGGAATTAGTTCTACAGGCTGACTGTTAATATCGGGAATAAACCGAATTAAATTCATGTTGAACAGTTTTCTTGCCTGGGGGGGAATATCGGTAGCTGGATAGTGCAGTCCCAATAAAGGAGCCAAACTTTCTACTTTGTCTTCGGCGACAACTTCCCCCGCACCGGTGGCATCAAATTGATAGACGATCGCTCGATCGAAACCGATCATCCTCCGCACTTCTTCAACTGCTGTCTGACACAGCACTTGCAGGCTTGGTGTTTTGTGAACTTTGTCGATCGGATCTTGGACTAAATGATAACCATTCAAACAATCGCTAGCTTGTGGGGAAACAATCGGCTCTAGCTCAAAAATTAATGCTGAACTAGATTGATGCAGCGTGCCCTCAAAAAAAGACTGGCGGTTTTTACTTTTGAATGATAATTTGATACCGTTAGATTGATAACAGTTTTCAGATAAAGCTTTTTCTATAGCCTCAATTTCCTCAGTCCCGACAAATTCATGTAAAAATTTGCCCAAAAGTTCTTCGGCGTAAATGCCGAGAGCCTCAAAAGTATTGTTGCTAACTTGCAAAATTTTCAACACAGGAGATTCCAGCACCAAAAGGATGCCATGAGGTTGAATCGAAGCCTGGGCGTAAATTAGTTCGCAGTCGCTATCCTTGAGAGTGCCTGTGTTTGAGGGCAATGTCCTTGCTTTCATATGATTAATACTTCTCTAAATTAGTCTATGTTCTGGAGGATCGGGCTAACATCAATCAACGCCACCGTGTCCGAATCGCACAACCACACAATCCCAATTCTTGGCTAAGGCTTCCTGATTCGTTTCGGACACGCACTGCATATTTCCTCCTAGTTATACCAGTTCAAAAAAAGAATACAACTGCACGCAGGTGCTCGAAACCAGAAGTTTCATGAGTCATTCCCAATCCTTCAGTTCTTTAATTCTTTAATTTTTTAATCTAAAAAGGTATTAGTGTTGTGCCTGAGCCAGTCTGTTCCTGAGTTGAGTCCGCTCCAAACGATTCAGGAGGCGAGCAATCAATTCCGGTTTCACGATCGGCTTGTTCACGTAGTCGTCAGCACCTGCGACAAACATTTGGCGCACTGTTTCCGACTCGGAATGAGCCGTCAAAAATAGCACGGGGAGCCTGCTCCAGCGCAAATCGTTGCGCACTGCCAAACACAGCTCGATACCGCTGTAACCGGGCATCTCAACATCTAAAATTAGCAAATCCGGACAAGTGGTTTCGAGTACCTCCCAGAACTTTTCGGGATCGTCCAATGTTGTTACTTGAAATCCCCAAGGTTGTAGAATCACTTGCAGTGCAGCCAATAGATGCACGTCATCGTCTACCACCATAACTTTAGCTTCAGCAGGACCAGTCTGGTCGAGAACTTGGGCGACTGCTTTGAGTATATCTGCTGGGGGGATAGATTTGTGTAAAAAGCCGGAAGCTCCCAAACGAGCAACTTCTATTCGATCGCTCAATTGATTGTGCTCGCTAAAAACTATCACGGGAATTTCTGGTTTTTCACTGCGGAGTTCGGCTAGGAAAGAAAGTCCGTTTTCCTCAGTTCTGGAAAATGTCAAATCCAGCAAAACCGCGTCAGGAGGCTGTTGAGAAATCGCACTTCTTGCCGCTTGCAGAGAGCTGGCGACTTCTATCTGGAAGCCGAAAGCGGGTGCTACTATTTTCAGTTGCTCGCTCCCAAAAGTATCATCATCAACAATCAGCATTCGGCGCTTCTGGGAAACTGCAGGAACCAAATCGCCTTCTGGTTCGGGCGACGGGCGATCGAATATCTGTTTGAGCTTATCCAGAAATCCCTCAATCTGCTGAGCCGTCTCCGGTTTTAAGATGTTTTCAGCCTTGAACAAATGTTCTATCTTGCGCGCAACTTCCGAACCTTTGGGCAGCCCTAAAGTCCCCAAAGAACCGACTAATTTGTGAGCTTGAGCCTGGGCTTCCTGGCGCAGTTCGCCCTCCAAGCTTCCGCTTTTCAGTTGAGCGATCGCGCGATCGAATATCGCCACCTTTTCTATAAAATTGGCTTTTAAATTTTCCCGCATTTGGGCAACCACATTCTGGACTTTGAGGCGGCGGTCGTCATTGTTTAATTCCTGGCTCGACCCGCTGGATTCAGCAGATAAAGTCTCTTGACTTTTAGCAGTTTCTGCCGTTTCCCGCGCAACTTTTTGGCTCTCAATATCTTCTTGTAGACTTTTGAGGCGATAGCCCAGTCCGTACACGGTTTCCACTAAATCTACAGTCATCCCGGCTGCTTTCAGCTTCTGCCGCAGCCCCTTGATGTGAGCGGTAACGGCTTCTTCCTGAGGAAATTCGCCGGCCGACCAAATGCGATCGAGGATGGCGCTGCGGCTGAAAATGCGGCGGGGATTTCTCAGGAAAAGTTCCAGCAAATTGTACTCTTTCGGAGTCAAGTGCAGCACTTTTTCGGCATAAGTTACTTCTGTAGTGTCCGGGTTGACTTGCAGTTTTTCCCAGGTCAAATTTGTACTCGACAAAGTTGCCTTACCCCGGCGCAGCAAAGCGCGAATTCGAGCGATTAATTCTTCGAGATTAAAGGGTTTGACCACATAATCGTCTGCACCCGCCTCTAAACCTTGGACTCGATCGTTGCTGCTATCTAGTGCTGTTAGCAGTAAAATCGGCATTTGGCAGCCGGACGATCGCAATTTCCGACACAAACTAATGCCGTCGAGTTTAGGAATCAGCACATCCAAAACAATCAGGTCGTAATCGTATGCCTGCACCAACTGCAAGGCTGTTTCACCGTCTGCTGCCGCATTCACATTGTAATTGTGAGAGTTCAGCGCTTGGGTCAGCAAACTGACTGTAACTGTGTCATCTTCTACCAGTAGAATTTTCATAAGCGTAACCTGTTGTTTAATCTATTTTAGTGACTGACTTCTTATCGAATTATGGGGAGACTTAAATAACCTTTTTCCGAGTTTATTTGAAATTTTCCCACCTTCAGCCTAACAAATAGTATTCTTGAATACAGTAAAACGGTAAATTATTCTTGGGACTTTTTTTACCTCTCCCAATGTTTCATCGGATTTTCCGGGGGACTTTATGGCTTTTTTGACTTCAGCGCCTGCTGAATTTTTTGAATCAAATATTGCGATGAATCTTGATGCTTAACTAAGTTTTCCAACTCAGAAACCGCGACTTCGGCGTTTTTTATCTCTTTAACTAAAGAATCAGCGGTAACACTTTGTCTGACTCCCAAAGGTTGTTTGATAGCGGTCTGTGAATTGAAATCTTTTTCCGCGATTAATTCCTCCAACTCTAACAGCGCCATTTCTGCGCGATCGATCTTGATGGTCACAGATTTAGCCACATTAGCACCCGCTCTTGCTGCCTGCGTGAGTTCATGAACGCGAAGTTTAAACCGGCTGGCAATTTGCTCCATTTGAGTCCCTAATTCAAAAGTTTTACTCGCCAGTCTGCCAATTTCCAGACTCACTTGGCTCAGACCGCTGGGCTGATTTCCCATTTGATTGGTAACTACAGCCACCTGTACTGCTAAATGCCTGACTTGTTCGATCGCCTCCCGGATGGTTCGGGAAGTGCGGTTAACCGTTTCTAAATCATTAGCTATTGCTTTGCCAACGCCCAAAATTTTCTCTGTATTGTTGCAAATAGAATTAGCACCTTGAAAAGTAGCTTGAAATGCTTGGCGACCTTCCGAGGAAATCAGTTTCGCAATTCTCACAAATCGCTGATTCATTTGAGCAATTTCTTCAGCTTGTTTTACCAGTGCCAATTCCTGGGAACTGGGAGCATTATTCGATTTTTCTGTTTGACGCTGTTGGGATTTTAAAAGCTCATTACATTCGTGGAATCTCGCCTGTTCTTGTTGAATTACCGCCAGATATTTGTGCCTTTCTACTCGGTATTTTTGAATAACTTTGTTAGCTTGCGCTAAAAGTTTCGACTGGGCAATCACCAGAGTATGAACGTCCAAAATGCGGTAATTCCGGTTTGCCATTACTACCACAATGGGTTCATAAATCAAGTCTT
Organism: Microcoleus sp. Pol7_A1; assembly: GCF_036701085.1. Lineage (NCBI taxonomy): Bacteria > Bacillati > Cyanobacteriota > Cyanophyceae > Oscillatoriales > Microcoleaceae > Microcoleus > Microcoleus sp. Pol7_A1. Next base: position 152,116 of record NZ_JAUBQD010000001.1, on the reverse strand, counting down.
TGTGCCTGTTGAAAGACGCTTGCACCGCATCCTCAACTTTCCAGTTTTCCGAAAGCAGCAAAGGCGGAATTCTAATAAAATCTAACAAGCAGCGAATCGGTTGCTGCCCGTAAACTCCTAAGCGATCGGGAAGACTCATTTGCTCTCGAAACTTGACGCGAGAAATCATGCCCAATACCTGTGATTCGTGGGTAATAATGACTCCCGGCAAGTCTGGTTCTTGCTCGAATCTTTCAGCCACTACCTGTCCTGGAGTTGCAGCACTCACTTGAAAGTCGTGACAAGGCAGATGTCCGATAGTGAAATCGGGGGTGAGTTGAGTTGGATTGCTCATTTACCCGGATCGTGTTAAGTAGAAGTTAACAAATTATATATTGATATTATACTGGAATAAGATTTTTTAAAGTAGTCAAGAACCCACCACTCACCGGCATACCGATTTAGTGGGGGCTTGAAAGAGTCCTAGTTGACCAGTCTAAATCTTAACTGACAGGAGTTGTGGGCAAGTGTTGAAGTTCACACGCCCGGAATCTGTAGCTAGTTAAGATATCTGCAACGAAAGCATTAAACAGCCATTTGGGAGGCAGTGTGTTTGGCAAAGTACCGACCTACAACAAAGGCCCGTGCTAACTTGAGCCCAGCAATGGGAGTGGAATTCCTTAGTTTCCATACAAAACCCGGTTCAAAAACACGACCAGAACCGATCGATTATTCAGCCGTATCTGTGCCCCCCATTTCCTCCCACCGCTTTCGCGCTCTTACAGCTATAGTGGGGTAACTCGCGGCGAATAAAGATGACAACTATAGGGAGAAATAAGGTTTCTGGCTCCTGGCTCTGACGAGAGCCCGCCTTCTGACTACTTTCATCTCAAGTCTCTTGGAGCGGCCGCGCCTGCTGCGCCCCTGGTTCCGTCCCCACAAAAGGGGCGTTCATATTTTGTTCTTTAAAACAACCGGGAAAATATCTAGATTGAAACCAAAAACCTTAAATCGGACTTTGCCGCTAGCAACCTTTGAGGCTGCTTACCAGTTGTTACAGCAAATGGCTGAACTTCCCGGGGCGATTTGGCTGGCCGACGATGCGATCGCTGATTATCAAAATCTGGAAAACTCGTCGGAAAGGTTTGCAGCAGTGGTATCAGATCATTTTAGCGGGCTGCTGCGGGGCAAGCTATTAGATGAGTTCGCAACAAACGGACGCAAACACAGTGAAAAAAATCTTACTTCGCAATTGAATGTGCAGTTGACTTTCGATCCCAGGGCGATCGCCAATTTCCTCTCTCCCCTCGCAAACAAACTCGCAGAAATAACGCCCGCACCCTCGCGGCAAATTGATATTCGCGCCCTCAAACAAGCAATTAAAAATATACAGCCAAACTCGGCATTTTTTCAAAGCGAATTCACCCTCAATTTGCTGGATATTCTCGGTTCCGATGCCAGAAAAAACTGTCACCAGCCCCTACACCACCAAACAGAAATAGAGCAAAATTCCGCCCCCAAAGCGATAGCTCCAGAAACGCTAAAGCTACAGATTGCCGAAGCCGTCAATCAATTACAAGTTGCCAATCCCTGCATTTCATTTTGTCAGCCAGTCGAAGATGCTTTGCAGCAGCAGCTCGAACAAGAGCGACTTTTGAACCAAGTGACAACTCAAATCCGCCAGAGTTTGGAATTGCCTGTAATTTTGTCAAAAGCAGTCGAGCGAGTGCGAGAGTTTTTGGAGGTCGATCGCCTGTTAATTTATCAATTTGAAAAAGTGCCAGCGCCGCATAATGGTGAGTTAGCTAAAGAAATACCTGCTGCGGTTTCTGGGTCTGGCAAAATCAAAGAAAATTTAGGGTCTTACTTGTATTTAGGTCGCGTCACCTACGAAGCTTTAGCCAACGATACTATCTCGTCTGTACTCAATTTTAGTGAAAGCGCGCAGTGTTTTACGAATGGAGTCATTGACAGAGAAAAATATCGCAAAGGTTTGACTTTGTGCGTCGCGGATGTGGAAAAAACTTACTCTTCGCAGCCTTGTTTTTTAGAGTTGATGCGGCGGGCGAAGGTGCGGGCGAAGTTGCTAGTGCCGATCGTAGTTCAAGACGAATTGTGGGGGCTGCTAATTGCCCACCAGTGTACTTTTCGGGAGTGGGAAGAAAGCAAAAAAACATTTTTGCGGCAAATAGCAGAACATTTGGCGATCGCCATTTATCAAGCCGAACTTTATGCACAAGTCCAGCAGCAAAAGCGCACCTCAGAACAGCGCGTAATAGAGCGCACGCGAGAACTGCGCGATGCACTGGTCGCCGCCCAGTCTGCCAGCCTCGCCAAGAGCGAATTTTTGGCAGCTATGAGCCACGAATTGCGGACTCCCCTCACCTGCGTCATCGGCATTTCCGACACCCTGCTGCGGTGGTCTTACGGCAAAGTTGGCAGCAAAGAAGTGCCGGTGCAAAAGCAGCGACAGTACCTGCAAACTATCCGGGACAGTGGCGACCACTTATTAGAATTAATTAACGATATTTTAGATTTATCGCAAGTAGAAGCCGGAAAAGCAGTATTAAAAATTAGTGAGTTTTCTCTTTCTAAATTAGCTTCTCAGAGCCTGCACGCCCTCAAAGAAAAAGCTATGGCTAAAGGCGTGGAACTGGTGCAAGAACAGCGGATAAAACAAGAGTGCGATCGTTTCACCGCTGACCCGCGCCGCTTGAGACAAATTCTCTTCAATCTTTTAGGAAATGCCATTAAATTTACTCCCGAAGGCGGGCAAGTCATCCTGCGAGTTTGGGTGACAGAAGATAAAAATCGAACGCCGGCAGTGCGGCAGCCCGGTACTGCACCGGCAGGCAGCACCGCTGTTTTTCAAATCAAAGATACTGGCATTGGAATTCCCGAAGATCAGCGATCGCTTTTGTTTCAAAAATTCCAGCAGTTGGATTCCCCCTACCGCCGCGAATACGGCGGCACCGGTCTGGGATTGGCTTTAACTAAACAGTTGGTAGAACTTCACGGCGGCGCGATCGAAGTCAACTCTACAGTTGATATCGGCTCTACTTTTACCGTTTTTATACCCATCCAAACTCAAAGCAAAGATGAATCCACCAAATTCAAATATGAAAAATCTAATTCATCTTTACCGCTGCATTCTTCCTCTTTGCGCGGCAGCCTCGTGCTCGTCGAAGAAGATGAAGAAACTGCCATGCTGATTTGCGATATCCTGACAGTCGCAGGACTGCAAGTGGTGTGGATGATTGAAGGTTCGGCGGCGGTGGAACAAATTGAACTTTTGCAGCCGAATGCAGTGATTGTGGATATGCGTTTGCCCGGTATGAATGGCTGCGAAATAATTCACCAACTGCGCCAAAAACCCGCTACTGAAAATATCAAAATTCTGGCTTTAAGCGCTAATGAGATTCCCGCAGATGAGATCTCTTTCGTGACGGGGGGAGCTAACGATTGTTTGGCTAAACCGATTCACCCTGAGCAATTGCTTGACAAAATTATTTCTTTAATGGCCGGGATTGGTAATGGATAATTGGGAATTGGGTATCGGGCATGGGGCATCGGGCATGGGGCATCGGGCATCGGGCATCGGGCATGGGGCATCGGGCATTTAATATAATTGAGTTTTTGAGGCAATTATGGGAAGACCTGATTTTGAGGAATTAGAGGTTTATAAGTTGGCGGAAAGTTTGGCGAATCAGATTTGGGACATTGTTAAAAAATGGGATTACTTCACAAAAGATACGATGGGTAAACAGATCGTTCGGTCTGCTGATAGTGTCTGTGCTAATATTGCTGAAGGAAGAGGTCGTTATAATGACCAAGATAATCGGCGTTTTGTAAAAATTGCGAGAGGCTCTTTGTACGAAACAGTAAACTGGTTAAGATTAGCCTATGCTAGATAACTTATGACAAGCGAAGAAGTAAGCCAATTTAAACCAATTGTCGATAAAATACTACCAAAACTTAACGCTTATTTGAGCTCAATAGGACACAGGGAATAAATTACAAAAAAAGCCCGATGCCCGATGCCCGATGCCCAATTCCCCATTCCCAATTCGCCATGATTAATTGTCAAATTCCTACAGGATTAATTGTTTCTTGTCAAGCACCTGCTGATTCGCCGCTGCACGATCCGATCGTAATTGCGGCAATGGCTCGAACCGCCATCAATCGAGGTGCATCGGGCGTGCGGATTGACACTCCGGCTCACATTGCGGCGGTGCGAAAACAGGTATCCGCTCCCATAATTGGGATTTGGAAGCAGCAATTGCCGGGATGCGAGATTTACATTACTCCTCGCTTTGAAGACGCGCGGGCGATCGCCGCTTCTGGAGCCGATATTATCGCCGTTGACGCTACTCTGAGAAACCGTCCTGCTGGCGGCGAAGACTTAAAGACATTAATCGCACAAATTCACAGCGAATTGGGTAAATTAGTGATGGCGGATGTAGATACAATAGAAGCTGCGATCGCGGCTGCCCAAGCTGGCGCAGATACTGTAGCAACTACTCTTTTTGGCTACACTCCCCATACGGAAAATTTCTCGCCGCCGGGATTTGATTTGCTGGCGGAAATGGTAGAAAAGCTTAAGGTTCCGGTTATCTGCGAAGGCGGGATCGCTGGGCCGGAAATGGCTAAAAAAGCATTAGATTTAGGAGCGGCGGCTGTGGTTGTCGGCGCAGATATCACTGGGATTGATATTAAGGTGACAGCCTATAGATCGGTGATTGGAAAGTAAGAAGGAAGTTCGGCAACGGATTGTTTAACGGATGTAACGGATGTAACGGATAGAAGGAAGTTCGGCAACGGATTTAACGGATGTAACGGATAGAAGGAAGAAGGGAGAATAAATATTCGGCGATTGAAATCGCTTTTAGGCAAACGAAAGGCGCAAGGTAAGGGTGGGAAATATCGGGCGATTTCAATCGCCCTTTTTCTGGGGAAGTTGCTAAATCAGCGCGCCGTTGATAAAGCTGCTAACTACAGCCAAGGCGATCGCCCCCAGTACCGCGCTCCAAAGACCCATCCGCAAGCTAAATCCTTCAACTAACTTCGCAGCCGAGGCAAAAATAATCACGTTCATTACAAAAGCAAACGCACCGGAAAGCAATCCCAGCGTCAGCAGGTTCGGCACGAAAAAAACAGCTTTTAGAATTGGCAAAATTAAAACATTCAAAATTCCCAAAACCGCAGCCGAAATTACTGCTTTCGGTGTGCTGTCAATTTCTACGCCGATCGGCAGTTGAGAAATTAGCAGCAAGCTGCTGCCCGTCACCAGCCAAGCAATTAAAAAATCGATCGGTTCCACAGCGCCCCTACCTCCTTAACAGTTGAATTGTCAAAAAAACCTGATATTCAAGCTCTACCTTAATCAAAAAAAACCGCTGATACGTCTGCCAATTGGCAGAATTTATGTCTGTCACTAAAGAGTTAGAAGTTATCGTGGCTGTATCTTCCTCAAAATAATCCGGATGGGCACCTTATCAACCTGTTAGTTGAATAAAAAGAGCAGATTAATTAATATGGCTGGCGATTTTTCTTTTAACTCTCAAGTCCGATTCGACAAAAAAGGCTTAAACAATCCTGCACGGCAAGGCAGCCGATCGTTCCAAGCTATGATTTTTATGCTGCTAGTCACTACCTTGGTGACGCTGCCGACATTTCGTCTAGCCGAACTGCAACTGATACATGGAGCCTACAACCGACAGCGCGCGGAAAATAACCGCATTCGCCCTGTGTCAGTCGCAGCGAATCGCGGTCAAATTTTAGACCGCAGCGGCAAAATATTTGCGGCCAGCCGCGTATCTCGATCGGTCTATGTGTGGCCAAAAGAGCGATCGGCCAAGGAGTGGCAAGAAATCGCCACTACACTGGGTCCGATCGTCAAACTTCCCGCAGCCGAAATTGTTAAAAAAATCGATGGAGTTGGCTACAGATCGGCCCTGCCAGTGCGAATTAGTAAGGATATCGATGTCGGTACTTTCGTCGCTTTGGGAGAACAAAGTAATGCTTTGCGGGGAGTTGAAATTCGCGTAGAATCGAGCCGAGACAATCCCAACCAGCAATTAGCAGCTCACCTTTTGGGATACGTCGGCGAAGCTAGTTTAGATCAATTAAAAGCTAATCCTGCATATCCGATGGGGATGATCGTCGGTCAAATGGGAGTGGAAAAATTAGCCAATTCAACTTTAGAGGGCGTTTGGGGAAACCGTTTAATCGAGGTAAATGCTAAGGGCGAAGAAATCCAAGATTTAGGTGTAAAAGACCCTATTCCCGGCAAACCGGTGCAGCTAACTTTAGATTTAGATATGCAGAAAACTGCCGAAAAAGCTTTGGGCGATCGCCTCGGTGCAGTTGTGGCGATCGACGTAAAAACCGGAGCTCTTTTAACAATGGCTAGTTGGCCGACATTTGATCCCAATATTTTCACCCGCAAGGTAACTCAAAAAGAATGGGATCGGCTGCAAGGGCCAGACAAACCATTTTTAAATCGGGCAGTTCAAGGCTATCCAGTCGGCAGCACTTTTAAGATTGTAACTTCTGTAGCCGGGATGGAGTCGGGCAAGTTTTCTCCTGACTCGACTTTGGTAAGTTCTGCTTCAATTAACATCGGCGGAATTTCCTTTAACGAACACGGCGCCGGTTACGGCGTTATCGGTTTCCGCGATGCTTTAGCCTACAGCAGCAATACGTTTTTCTATCAAGTAGGTATGACTGCAGGGCCGGAAGAAATGGCGAAATGGGCTAAAAAAATGGGCATTGGCGGTACTATTAATTTAGACCTTTTGGGGATAGACGGCGCCAATCACGGTCAAGTTCCGATACCAGCAGAGAAACAGAAAATGTATGGGGAAGATTGGTACGTTGGCGATACAGTAACAATGGCGATCGGTCAGGGTTTGGTACTTTGTACTCCCTTAGAATTGGCCGTAATGGTGTCAAATATTGCCAACGGTGGTTGGCGAGTGCAGCCGCATTTATTGGCTTCTCAAACCAATACGCCTGTTACTAAAAAAATTTCAACAGGTATTAAGCCTGCAACTTTAAACGTCATTAAACAAGGATTGATTGACGTGGTGAAAAAAGGTACAGGCCGCGCCATGAATGACGGTACTATTCCTTTAAGTGCTGGTAAGACTGGGACTGTGGAAATGCCCGGTCATCCTGACAATTCTATGTATGTGGGTTTTGCTCCTGCTGACAAACCGGAAGTTGCGATCGCAGTTATAGTTGAAGGCGGCGGATTTGGTGCTGTATCGGCGGCACCAATTGCTCAAGAGGTATTTAGAACCTATTTTCAAAAGCAGGGTTTTAAGCCTACTAATAAGCCTCTATAGTTTTTAGTTAATTGTTGACTGTTGACTGTTGACTGTTCAGATTTTGTGCCATACTTCGATCGCACTATCCCTGATATCTGGGAAAAGTGCGATCGATCAAAAGTTTTCCCCTACCAATCCTCTCACTTCCAAGGTCGATAAATTGATCGTTTGCGCTACCTGTTCCAGACTCATTCCAGAATTTAAGAGTTGAGTTACGAGCGATCGCAATGTTGACTCCGCTGCCAGTCGTGCTTGCTCGGATTGTTGAAAGGCTGACTCCGCTGCTAGCCGTGCTTGTTGTTCAGCCAGTCGTCCCAGGTTTTCTTCCTTGTGAGTCTTCAAAAACTCACCAGTTTGAGGAACTTTAAACCTCAATTCTCCTGAAATTATATGCAATTCGAGTTCCAGGACTTCACTGAACAACCACAGCGTATCGAAAGCGATATTGTTGGCTGCAATCGGCTCGTACTGATTGTTTATTAGACGTACTCCCTGTAAAATCGGATTTAGATAATCTCCCGACGGATCGTACTGAAAATATTCCCTAACTCCCAAAGCCCGATAAATTTCAGGTTTGGTTTCTTGGTCTTTCGTTTGAGTTGTTTCCGATGTAATTTCTAGTACAAAATCTGGAGTAATTCCCCCTTCTTCCCAAACTTTATAATTATCCCTTTTGCGGTTGGCAACTCCAAACACCACATAAACAGCCGGGGCCACAACTGCCTGGTTGTTCCCTTCTTCATAATATATGAAAGAATTGGCTGAGACATAAACATCAGAACGTTCTTGAAAGTAAAGCTTGACAGCTTCAACGCTATAAGTCCTGTAATCGCGCGTGATGTCGCTTTCAGCCATCGGCTCTCCGTCGCTGCTGGGATATTCAATTTCTACTGGTTCGACTTGAGTTAAAATTGTCATTTTTCAATTTTCCTCAAAGTTAATTAATTTAATGGTAGCATTCTGTCGGATTTGGGAAAAGTTCGATATCCTAAAAAAAATCAACAGCAGTATGGTGCGCACTGCGCACCATACATAATTAGGTTTTGCGTCCTGGACTTTAAGGCTGGTCTGATGGTTTACAGATACAGACTATTTAAATTCTAATTAATCCCTCTCTCTAAAATAATCATTTCCGAACCAACAACGGGACTTCTAGCTATTAATTTCCCTTCCCTATTCGCAATTTCTAGCTTGCTGAAATCAAGTGAATTAGCTTCCTTCCACATTTTAGTTGCTAGTTGATTTTGCTCGACTTCGCTGAGTTTGTACCAATCTTCAGCGACTTTTACAGTCAAAATGCTGCTAGAAAAATTAGCTTGAACAGACTCAACTAAACCGCCGCCAAGTCGATTCTTAATTTCAGTAACTTGAGTTTGAATAGCAGCAATCAGAGACTGTTCCGGCGTCAGCGGCGGCGGTGGGATCATTTCTACGGGTTGGGGTTTTTCTGGAGCCACTAAATCGGGCAACTTACTTTTGAATTTAGTAGATATTGGCGCTGACGGTGCGATCGCATCTGGAGATTTCGGCGTTCCCGGCGCCACAAAATCGCCAAACGTTGGCGGCGACTGCTGCGCTGCTGGGAGAGGCACTTTTGCTAGTTTCTCTGGCGGTTTTGCCGAGAAACTGTTGAAAGTTAAACCCACTGCAACGATCAAAATTGCTGCTATGGCGGCGTTTAAAATTGGATCGGACAGCTTCTGGTTCGTAGATGGTGGCAGTAGCGATCGCACTAGGCGCACAATACTTTGCCAAAGTACACCGACTTTCTCTAAAAAACTCCCTTCCTGGCGTTGGGATACAGGCTTTTTCTCAACTTTTACAGCAACTTTTGGAGGCACGCTGTTAACTTCCGCAGCAACAGCCGGAGGAGTTGCTGTTGCTGAGTCAGAAGCGGTGGGTGCGATCGGCTTTTGGGCCTGCAACGGGGGTTCTGCTGCTAATTTTTTCCCTTTTTTGCCCAAATTCCCAATCGAGGCAATCAAAGCATTGATTCTCTGATTTTTGGGAACAGCGCTGCTGGCATTTTGAGTTTTGCTACCAGTGGGGGCAGACTTTGCAGGCGAGTCAACCTCCGGTGTCGGAGATTGAGAGGGTTCTGGAATTGACTGGTTTAGTTGTTCTTCTGACATTTTCTCTGCCTTGGGGCGTTGCAAATATATCTAAAAGCGATAAATTTTTAGTTGAGCCATCTCAACCTTAATTTATCATTTCATTAGTTGTAACTGAATCAAAATGAGTATCAAACGCCGTCACTTTCTAATTTTAGGCAGTCTCAGCAGCTTAGGTTTTGCCGGAATCTGGAAAATGTTTCAGCTTCGGACTTCCTGGGGTACAGACACCGATGCTGCTGTGGCTTCTAACGTTGAGGCAGAAAGGACGATCGTCCCATTGCCGGCCTCACCGCCTATTTTACGCTTTATTTCGGTGGCCGACACCGGTACCGGCGCTGAAGGTCAGTATGCTGTGGCTGAGGCGATGGCGCAATATCACCGGGAAAACCCTTTTAATGTTGCTGTTCTCGCCGGCGACAATATCTACAATAACGGCGAAATTGAAAAAATCAATGCTGTTTTTGAGCGGCCTTATCAGCCGTTATTGCAGCAAAACGTAAAATTTTATGCTTGTCTGGGAAATCACGACATCCGCACTGCTAACGGCGACCCGCAAGTTAAATATGCGGGTTTTAATATGCAAGGTCGCTACTATACTTTTCGGCGCGATCCCGTACAGTTTTTTGCTTTAGATACCAATTACAATGCGGATTGGAAAAATCAGCTTGTTTGGCTGGAAAAAGAGTTGAGTCAGAGTACAGCACCTTGGAAAGTTGTGTTCGGCCACCATCCGATTTATTCCTCTGGCGTGTACGGAGTGAATCAACCTTTTATTAAGACTTTGACGCCTTTGTTTCAAAAGTACGGCGTGCAGCTTTATATCAACGGACACGAGCACAGCTACGAACGCACTCGATCGATTAACGGTACGACTTATTTAATTTGCGGTGCTGGCGGTGGCACTCGTGAGGTGGGGCGTTCTGAGTGGACGGAGTATTCTGCTAGCCGGCTGAGTTTTGCGACGTTTGATGTCTATAAAGACCGGATGTTTGTCAGTTCAATCGGTACTGACAAACGGGTTTTTGACAGGGGATCTATCGAAGTGCGATCGGCTTAATTCAGATTGTTTTCCCAGACATATCAGATGAATAGATTTATGTCAAGGTGCTTTTGTCGCTATATTTAAGTGCGACTTACACCTTGAATCGATATCACCATTGCCTCTTGACTTGAACTAAAATTCAACTTATAATGTATTGTTATTTGATAGTAGCGTTAGAGGCATCTGAGTGAAAAGCGATACGTTAGTAAGAGGGAAAAATCCGTTAGTAAGACCTTTCTTGAAATGGGCAGGAGGTAAAAGACAATTATTGCCAGAAATTGTTAAGTATGTTCCTAAGCTGACAAGTAAACACACATACTATGAACCTTTCATAGGTGGAGGTGCACTCTTGTTTGAGTTACAACGCCCAAAAGCTGTTATCAATGATAGCAATAAAGAACTGATTAACTGCTATGAAGTAATCCGAGACTCATTAGATGAGCTGATGGAGGAATTAAGCAAGGATAAATATAGCAATAGCGAAACGTCTTATTATGAGATGAGAGACTTAGATCGTTCAATGAAAAAATATGCAAGTTTGTCGGAAGTGGAAAAAGCAGCACGAATCATTTATCTAAATAAAACTTGCTATAATGGTTTGTTTAGGGTTAATTCCCAAGGTCAGTTTAATGTTCCGTTTGGTAGATATAAAAATCCCAATTTTTTAGATGACGCTGTTTTAAGAGCTGTGAACAAATATTTAAATAGCAATGATATCACACTGTTAAATCAGGATTTTCAAGATGCTGTTAAAGATGCCAAAAGAGGAGATTTTGTTTATTTCGATCCTCCTTACGATCCTGTGTCGGAAACAGCTTCTTTTACTGGATATGATGTGAATGGCTTTAATAGAAACGAACAAGAACGACTAAAAAAAGTTTTTGACGATCTAACTGTCAAAGGTTGCAAGGTGATGATGAGTAATTCTTGTACGGATTTTATTCTGGACTTGTACAAGCATTATCAGGATACAACCAAAAAAGTTAGGGCAACGAGAAGTATAAACTCAAATGCCTTGAAAAGAGGTATGGTTGATGAATTATTAGTTTTAAATTATGAATCTCATGATAAATAAATATGAGTAAAACCAAGAAGACTGCAAACGATCGAGCTTGGGAAACACTATTTGAAAGGCATAATATATTAGAAGAGGTAGATAAAAATGGTTTTTTTGAAATAGAATCGCCTCAAATTAATAAGGAAAGAGAAAGCAGGCTGATGGCAAAGTTTGATCACTCGGTTAATTTGCCAGATATCTTTCGAGACAATCATCTATCCATCTTGCCAATTTCTCGTTCTAAATACGTTATTGGGAAGTTTGATACACACTTTGAAGTTAAATATGATAGTGAAATTGAAGTGATTCCTTTTGACTTTCCTCCCGGAATAGAAAGTATAGATTACACAAACTTATATTCTGAAAGTTCCGCATTGCACTGTGCATTTAATATCGGTATTATAGATGATTTATTCGGAGAGAAAACAGCTTATACTGTTTCTGGGAGAATGTCTACAGAGTCTTTTGATTTTAATATTATAAATTCCTTCGCTAATAAACCCTATTCAATCAAGGTTAAAAATTCTCAGTGTGAGATAGATGCCGGATTTGAAAGTAACAACTATTTTCTCTTGATAGAAGCTAAGAACTATGCCATAGACGATTTTTTGATTAGACAACTTTACTATCCCTACAGATTGTGGTCACAAAAAATGGCTAAAAAGGTGATTCCCGTATTGATGACATACTCTAACGACATTTTTAGCTTTTTTATTTATGAATTTAGCAAGGATGAAGATTATAACTCTCTGAAACTGAGAGAACAAAAGAATTATACGATCGCTCCCGAAGAAATACAACGGAGTGATGTCGCTCTGGTACTCAATAATATTAAAGTAATTGCAGAGCCAGATGTTCCATTTCCCCAAGCTGATAAATTTGAGAGAGTAGTAGATTTATTATCATTGTTATTAGAAAGAGATTTAACCAAAGACGATATTACAGAAAACTATGAATTCGATCGCAGGCAAACTGACTATTATACAAATGCTGGTCTGTATATTGGACTGATAGAAAATTATAAAGATTCCCTGACCAAAAAAGTAACTTTTTGCTTGACAAGTGAAGGAAGGTCTATTTTACATAAAAGACCTAAATTAAAATATCTAGAGTTGATTAATAAGATTTTAGAACGTCAAGTTTTTTATTTAGTGTTTCAATTAGCGCTTAAACTGGGAGGAATTCCGCCCAAAGATGCAATCTGTAAAATAATCTCAGAAAATCGTCCAGATATTAATGATACAACTATAAAAAGGCGTTACTTTACAGTCCAAGGCTGGATTTCTTGGATTTGGGACCAAATCCAAGACTAAAATTCGCATAGTGTGATTCTCTGGGTTTTTAATATCTTCAACCTAGTTTTGCCTCCGAGCCATTGCAGAAAGGGACGCGGCAAGACTTGAAAAGGTGCGGAAGCAGACATTTATCTAGAAATAACGGCACTATAATATTTATCACAACTAGAACTCAATAGAAATACTTCAGAAGTTGTCACCGGACTTAGCATTCCGGCATTAAACAGACATCGCCGGAGCGATCGGCGAAAAGTTTTCGTTAGAATTATATATGTCAGCCTCGCCGGCAAAAATGCCCGATCGCCCGATCGGCAGATTTAGCTCCGGCTGTGCCAAAATTGTCTAACTCGCTCACAAGTGTTACCAGTCAAAGATCGAGCTGTGACACTTTACCCAACCAAGCTCATGCAAGATTTTATTAATAACGTCTCTCGCTACCCCCGCTTTTTCATTACGATATGTCTGGGAATTTTCTTTTTCCTGTTCGAGCGACTCAGACCCCTGCTCGATCGACCGACAACTGCGATTGCCCTGATTAGTTCGATCGTAGCGACTTTTGTCTTTCTAACTTTTACATTGCGCGCCATGTTAGGTCTGAGTTTGGTTTAAAGCCAAGCTAGAGCGCAAACATCAACAGTAAATCAGACAAGCTAGAGCGCAGAGATGAGGCCGACAAAGGGCTCCGGGAAGTTGCGAATTTTTAATTTTCAGTTAAAACACCAACTCCGGAAGTAACTGCCAACTTTTGCAGGCGATCGCCCACTTGGCAATAGTCGCTGCGATACATTGGAAGAGGAAAAAAATTGCGCTCGTTAGGCCAGTGCTCCTCAACCTTGGGGCAGGCAAACATTACCGAAGTGCAGGACAAGCGTTTGGGGCTATCAACATTCACTGGGGAAATACTGCACCTCTGTTTCCTCGGTGTCCCACTTAATCCTTAGGAAGCGGCATCCCCCGCCCCGCTTTCCTCTCCCGTTAACCTGACGGTATCACGAGAGTTTCCAGCGGACAAGAAAGATGAAGTTTGAACATATCTATCAATTTTTTCAAGACCCCCCTCCTGTTTATCTAAACAAGGAACTAGCAGTGTGCTACATTCTCTCCGTGTTATTGCGGGGAGATTCCTACGGTACAGAACTCATCGGACAACTAGAGAGGGAATTCCCCATCTACCGACTTTCTGATACCGTGCTCTACAGCGCTCTGAAATTCCTCGAAGATGAAGCTGTAATCACCGGTTACTGGAAAAAAGTAGAAGGACGCGGCCGCCCCCGCCGGATGTATCAAATCCTCCCTGAGTGGCGGCACCAAGCTCAAGACCTGGCTCGTCTCTGGCACGAGTACATCGGTCAGGGAAACGGCGCGTCAGGGCGTCGCTCCCACGCATTAGAAACTGGTCAGACGGGTTAACCGAGTTTGAATCGGATGCCTAAACCCTTGAGATGCTGGCGCTACTTGCAAAGCGATTTGCCCGATTGCCTTCGCTTTGCTCGATCGCCGCACAGCCATTAAAGCATCTACACTGCGTCAGGACTTACGCATGGTCACTTGAGAATTAGCGACGAGGTAGAGATATGGGAATTTGGTGATGGGGAGAAAAACGCCTTGCTACAAAGCTTTCTGCGAATTTTGGTAAAAAAGTGTCTGCGTAAGTCCTCGATCGCTTTCGTATGTAAATTTCTGTAAAGTAATAGTAGATAATTTCAATTACACAAACTTCTACCGATGGATACTGCTGTTCTTCCTTCAACATTTGTGCTAACGCTGCTGCTGGCTGTTGGCTTGTTTTTCTTCATCAAAGCCTCGGTCAAAGATAGAATCGAACAAGTCAAGCTTGCTTCCGAGAGCGCCCAAGAGTCACTGTTAACCCAGCTACAAGAGTATTTTGCTTCTAGGGCTTACCGAGTTGCAGCCGTCGATGCCCCCAACTATAAAGTCACGTTTGAGGGTTTTGTCAGACCGAGTTGGTTTCTAGCTATTTTTTTAACTCTGCTTAGTGCAGGCGGCGCTCTGTGCTTGGGACTGGTTTTGGGAATGCTAGTTCCCCAGCAGGGTCAAATTTTCCTAGCTTTGGTACTGCTGTCCCCGCTGGCGGGGGTATTTTACTGGAAAAAAGCTGGACGCTCTGAGCAAGTCTCGCTCAAACTCGAATCTGTTGCTGAGTCGGGAAGCCAAACCAAGAGCTTTGTTACTGTCAGAGCTCACCGCGATGAACTAGCAGCCATGCAAAAAGCTTTAGACTTGAAACCGCTCGATTAAAAGTTTGGCGCGGAACATTTTTTGATATGCTAGATGCCGTACTTAGACTTCGAGCTGAAAAACCGATTACTTAAGAGCGGCTCTTTCGTTGGCTGTTTGTTCGATCGACAAAACAGTCAAAAAAAACCATTATCGTGAAAGTGCCAATTGTGGCGATCGCCCTCTGCAGCGATCGAGCCTGTTGCGATGGCTCCTTATACCCAAATTCCTAAGGATTTTTCGCATAAATTTCAGTTGGCACTCTCCAGACAATGAGAACTCTCGCGCTTTTGTTAAAAGAGTTAGAAAAACATTGCTGTCAATGTTTTGAGCTAAACATTTCGATCTAAGCGCGGCTGGCTGACACCACAGGAATTTTTTCTGTGGTAGCTTCCAACATCACCTTTAAGCTGGGGAACAAGAAATGATTCTCTTCTACGTATTGGGCTCCAAATAAACCTTTTTCAGCCCAGAAGTATCTGTCAGTGGTATGCTCGTTACGCTTGACTAACAGCAAAGCTGGGGGAGCAATGCCTTCGGCATGGATGAACTTGCGAGCCGCTGTTACGGGTTTATCTTCGCCGCTCTCGATGCTATATTGAGGCACACACTCTAAAATTCTGCGTCCTTCTTGTCGGCGGCGACTCTTGCGTTTGCGTCTCCTGGCCAATTTCTTTACCTCCTCTGTGAGCAGACAGGTTGTAATGATAGCTACCAAATCCGAGGTCAGTATATCCGTTCTCGCTCAAAACTTCAACTGTTTTTAATATATCGACATAATCTTAATATTCGTGCCGATCGACAAAAGTGTAGCGGTTGTGGTATTGTGGGCCGCAAGTTCCGGCAAAAGCAAAGCTTTGGGAATTGTGGAAGCCCGCCGGACGGGGATGGGGGGCAATTTTGGTTCATGAAAGCCCAAGGCCTTCCACATAGCTGCCTTCTATCAAAGCAAAGACACCTGAAATTTAGAAGTCTCCGATCTGTAATCGGCAGCAGATCATTTGTAATTTACTGAGAATTCCGTTAGATATCTTAATGTGGCGCTCATGTTAATGCCAGCCAGTTCAGAATTTGTCAAGCTTTGCCGATCGCAGGTGGCGATCGCCGTCAGTTTGGGCGCGACATTCAGCGCGGTATACCTGACACAAGAGCTGGTAGAAGGCAGTGAGGCAAAGTTGGTGCCGATCGCGCTTTACCCAGAAACCTCAGTCGAATCGGAAGAAAATCACGGGTTGAGGCTGCAATCTTCCGAAAGTTCGACAGTGAAACCCGTGCCGCGGCTGCTGGCGCCGCCAGTTCTTCCTGTGGAAGAATCAACGGTGGGGGCGATCGCACCCGAACCGCTTCCGGGTAATGAGCGCAGTTCCAATCAGTGCCAAGGCCCGGAGAATTTGTGGCAGCAGCGGATGCAAATAGTGACTCCTCTGATACACGAGGGAACTGTAATGGGACTCCTGGTGTGCGGTCGGCAAGACAGGCCTTGGAACGAGCGAGAGGAGGCTCAGATGCAACAAATTTCCCGCACCTTAGCCCTAGCCTGCATTTTAGACCAGCGATCGCAGTGGATGCAGCAGGAATTGGGTTCGGCTCGGCAAATCCAGGCTCAGGTTTACGACACCATGCACAATTTACTGCACCAGTTCAAAAGTCCGCTGACAGCGTTGCGAACTTTTGGCAAGCTGTTAGCGCGGCGGCTGGTACCGGAAGACAAAAACCGCAATGTGGCTTTTAGTATTGTCCGAGAGAGCGAGCGCCTACAAGAGTTGCTGGGCCAGTTCGATCGAACCGTTGACACGGGCGAAGCACATCTAAAACTGCCATCGGACACTTTAGAAAAAGCAATGTCCAATGTCGAATCAATCCGGCATTCTCCTCTGTCGCTGTCACCTGCTGTCAATTTGGAGGAATCCTGTTTTGTGGCAGAAGTCTTAAAACCGCTGTTAATTTCCGCCGAGGCGATCGCATCTGAAAGGCATCTGAAATTGCTAGCCGACATTCCGGCGGATTTGCCACCAGTCTCAGCGAACGATCGAGCTTTGCGCGAAGTTTTGAGCAATTTAATTGACAATGCTTTGAAATATACCCCGGTCGGCCGCCAAATTTATATTAAAGTAAGGTACACAGCAGCGGAGGGCGATCGGGCAGGATACAGCCAATTGCCTGCGATAGCAGTTGCAGTCAGCGACACAGGTTCTGGCATTCCTCCCCAGGATTTAGAACATTTATTTGAGCGGCACTACCGAGGAGAAAAAGCGCAGACACAAATTCCCGGCACAGGATTAGGTTTGGCGATCGCCCGCGATTTAGTCCGCCAAATGCAAGGAGAAATAGAAGTATTTTCCCCAGTCAATCCTGAATGGCTGCCATCTGCGGCAGCTCCTTTATTATATCCAACGGATCGCGGCACTACATTTGTGGTTTGGCTGCCGGTGAATAAGTAACGAACCCCCATTGCTTGGAGATATTATTTATGAAGCATCTGCCTTTCTTCAATCAAATTCCCAGCTTGTCAAATTCTTTAAAAGCTTTCCAAAAACACTTTTTTAGCGTACCATTTTTAGTTGCTTTAAACACTCTGACTGTCCTGATTTTGGGCGGGCTGAGCGTATACGCCAAACTCAACAACCAGGGAGACGGAGTTGAACGCCTGTTTAGCGATCCTTTTAATTTCTGGTTCCCTTACGAAGGCATTCTAACCGGAGTTTCCGAAGTCCTCGCGTGCATACCAGTAGCAATTTGTGCATTTACTTTCGGAGTGTTGCGCCAGAAAAATCCGCGCAGTCGATCGGCGATATTCTTATTTTTTAGTGCTTTACTGCTGGGAGTCTTTTACGTGGATGACAGGTTTCGGATGACTTTGATTATTTCTGAGTTTGGAATCTCTAAAAAATTAATTTATTTATGTTATGGTAGTGCTGTTTCCCTTTACGGACTTAAGTTTTGGCAATACATCAAAACAACTCCTTACCTGCCATTAGTCGCAGCATTTCTATTGTTTGCTATCTCCAGGTTTGAGGATATTTTAAACTTGCCAAGCCAAGGAGTACACGCGATGTTAGAAGATGGCACTAAATTATTAGCTCTTGTGAATTTAGCCCTGTATTTTTGGCACGTATGTCATCAAGAAGTTTGGCGACATTTGCAGCAGAGGGAAGAGCGTTGAGCGCGTCGATGATATTACAAAAAAAGGCGTTGATGAATTATGGTATCACTAAGCAATGTCGGCGACCGCATCGAACCAAAATAGTTTCTTTAATTTTGATATGGAATTGGAATATCTGCAAATTTAAGATAGTGAATTAATAATCGAAGGGAATGTCTGAGCAACTTGCTGCGTGATTTAAAATAACAAAGAGTTTTTCGTTTCAAACAAGGTAAATAATATCTTAATCTTGTATTTTCGCCCTCAACTCTTGTCCTATAGGTTTTGCGGTGGGATTTGAGCTTCATCGGCAATAAAATTAGGATAAACTTTCCAGGCATCGGTCACATGAACATAGCATTTCCCTTTATTAAAAAAACTACAAATTGGTTCAAACTCTAGCCACTATGAGCGCCTAATACCTATCCTAAAACACCGGGTTTAAAGTGGTCTACTACTGTTCCTAACCCGATAAAACTTTTTTGGAGCCGACAAATGTTTCTCATTCATTCCATTCACCCGCTTGTGGATTTGTCTCTGTGTGCTCAAAATCTGGGAAGAGTTTTCCTACTTGTTTGAGCCTATTAATTATAGTCGTATGATGCACCTTTTTGACTCTCTCAATTGCTTAAAAATCCCTACCATTGGTCTACATTTGAGACATTAACATTTAACTTTGAAGAGTAACTTTTATGAGGTAGAGAGAATCTATAAATTGTCTGCTACAACCGACACAAATATAATTCTGTTTACCTTTTTTTCAACCATTTTTATTAACATGAGTTGACTGATATTCAGGACATTGCATAAGTTCTACGTTTAATGAGTGTTATTTTGTGGCGATCGCACTATAAATTTATCATAGGCTACTTCAGCAACGCCCTAATTGATGTATCATCTGGTTCATAGGCTTTAACTATTTTTTTACAAATTTTGATCGAATAAAGTTTCATTTTTTCCGCTGACCTACTGAATGCAGTGTGCTATTTATACATGGAATCTGCTGTATTTTACGGCACAGTTGGTAATGCCTCGGAAGAGATTGTTAAAAAATATATTGAAAACCAACGCAATTAAGTTAGAAGAATGTGGGTAAAGCCGCAGCGCCTATCCCAATCCCTAAAGGGGTGGTGGGCGTGCTGCGCGAAAAAAGTCTGTCAGAATTCAGATTAATTAGCAATTAGCAATTACCCTGTTTTCATGCAACGGAAAAGCTATACGATCAATTCAGCCAGATGAGTTTTCTAAGGCATAACTACGGGGACATTGGTTGCTATACAGATAGTAGGCATCTCAATAATAAACTGCGTTCCGTGCTCAGGCGTAGAAAAACACTGCAATTGACCGCAGTGTTTTTCTAGCAGAATTTTTTTGCTGATTGACAATCCCATCCCTGTACCTTTTCCGATTGGCTTAGTAGTAAAAAAGGGAGTGAAAAGTTTTAAACGAACTTTCTCAGTCATGCCAACACCATTATCAGCAATTGTTACCCGAATGCCTGAACCAGAGCTAATGTTGTCCCCATCATGCGAATTGCCCGGTACAACTTCAGTACGAATCAAAATTTCGGGATGGAAAACTGCACCATCTTCTCTACTTACCCGCTCTTCTAAAGCATCTATAGCATTCGCTAAAAGGTTCATAAACACCTGATTGAGCTGACCTGCATAACACTTCACAAGTGGCAATGGGCCATAGTCTTTAACCACATCAATAGCAGGGCGATCTGACCTAGCTTTTAGTCGGTGCTGTAAGATCATCAAACTGCTATTAATACCTTCGTGGATATCTACTGACTTGATTTCAGTTTCATCCACCCGCGAGAAATTGCGTAGAGACTGCACAATCATACGAATGCGGTCAATGCCTAACTGCATGGAAGAAAGCAATTTTGGCAAATCGTCCATGATAAATGACAACTCTCCATGTTCTATTGCCTGGAGAATTTCTGCTTCTGGTTGTGGGTAATGCTGTTGGTAGAGATTCAACACATAGATGAGTTCTTTAATATAATCTTTAGCATAGGAGATATTGCCGTAAATAAAGTTAACCGGATTGTTAATTTCATGAGCTACACCTGCGACTAATTGACCGAGACTAGACATTTTTTCACTTTGAACTAGCTGGAGTTGTGTTTCTTGCAGCTCTTTGACAAAATGCTCTAAGGCAAGAGCTTTTTGGTGTTCTTTTTCTTCACTGATACGAAGTGCTTTCTCTACTTGTTCGCGCCGTTCTATTTCTGACTGCAATTTATGCCCCAGACAAAAACTTCTCAAAGCTGTTAGCACTGTAGTATATAGCTTTGAGCTCGTTAATTCAGTTTTAGTTTTATAGTCATTAATATCGTAATTGATAATAATACTTTTTTCTGGTACTTGGCCGGGTTGACCCGTGCGTAAAATAATTCGCACTAACTGATTGCCTAACTCTTCGCGGACATATTTCACAAACTCTAAGCCAGCATCATCCGTTTCCATAATTACATCAAGCAGGATGATAGCGACATCAGGATGTTCTTGGATCAACTGTTTAGCTTCCTTAGCGGAATAAGCACTAAAAATTTTTAAAGGTTTATTTTCATAAACAAACTTTCTTAAGGCAATATCCGTAGCTGTGTGAACTTGAGCCTCATCATCGACAATCAAAATTTTCCAGCTTTCAGTCGGGGACTCTTCAGATACTTCATCGGCAAAAAATAACTCCTCATCTGAGTTAACTTCTTCCGCAAATAAGACTTCTTCTGATGAATTTTCACTAACAAAGCCGTAAATATTCTTGTCCATTGCTGCTCACCTTTCTGCGTTACTGATATTGAAATTTAGGAAACTACGGTTTTGAATCAATTTGGACGGGTAGCTTAATAATAAATTTGGTGCCTACTCCGACCTCACTTTTACATTCTATTTCACCCAGAAGTTTTTGGGTAACTAAATTGTAGACAATATGCAATCCCAACCCGCTACCACCCTGACCGCGTTTGGTAGTAAAGAAGGGCTCGAAAATTTTACTCAAATTTTCTGGGGGAATGCCTTGACCATCATCGGAATATTCAAATCTAAGTCGATCGCCCTCTTGTTGCCAATCAAAAGCCAGCTTTCCAGTACCGCCCGGTTCGTAAGCGTGAATCAGAGAGTTCATCAGCAAATTTGTGACAACTTGGGATAATGCACCTGGATAAGAATCTAGGGCCATTTTGGTGTCTCCCTTAATTTCGATCGAATGTTTGCTATTTCTCAATTTGGGTTTTAATTGGATTAAAATTTCATCGAGATAATCTCTTACCAAGAAAGTTCGTCGTTCTTCGCTCGATCGATCGACTGCCACTTCTTTAAAGCTCTGAATCAATGCCGCTGCCTGATTTAGATTAGTTAGAAGGGTGTTACTGCTTTGGGTGGCTATATCCAAAAATTCTTCTAGTTCGGAGCGCTTCATTTTGCCACTCTTATAAGTAGAAGCAAATTCTGTGGTGTGTTCTGCCAAAGCTGACGCAACGGTGACACCAACGCCGATGGGAGTATTAATTTCATGGGCTACCCCAGCAACTAATCCTCCAAGAGAGGCCATTTTTTCAGATTCCACTAGCTTACTTTGAGTCGCTTTTAAAGCATCCAGCGTGTTGGATAATTCGTGGGTGCGATCGCACACTAATTGCTCTAAGTTTTGATTGAACTCCTGCAAGTTATTGTAGAGTTGGGCATTTTCAATGGAAATGGCTATTTGGGCTGATAACAATTTTAACAGTTCTAGTCTATCTGTAGTAAAAGCTCCTTCTGTCAAGTTATTTTCTAGGTAAAGAATACCTGTCAGTTTGCCTTGGTGCAGCAGAGGAGTGCAGAGAATCGATTTCGGTTGAGTGGCTGCAATATAAGGATCGCGGGTAAATTGTCCCTCTTGGGTGGCGTTATTTAAAAGCACGTTTTCCTGGGTGCGGATGACGTAGTGGGCGATCGCACTTGCCAGTTTTGGCGTTTCCCCAGAAGCAGCTTCTGCATTGAGGGGAAGCGATCGCAGCACGCTAACTTCATCCTCCTTCACCGAACCTTCAGCCTCGATCGCCCAGTTTCCCGCTTTTTCTAAAATTAAAAAGCCTTTTTGGGCGCCTGCATTTTCGATGGCGATTTTCATCAATCTTTCTAGCAACTTACTCAAAACGATTTCACCTGAAATTGCTTGAGAAGCTTTCATTACTGTGGCTAAATCTAGTGTATCTCCCAAATTAGTGCTAGTGGTAGTAGGCTGAGTTGTTTGGGTAACTGTTGTTTTAGTAATGGTTTTGGCTGATGTTCTAGCTAGTAACTGCGGGTATTTTTCCTCTAAATCCTCTACTTTGCGTTTAGCACCCCAAAGCTGGTAGCCATAGTGAGCTTTTTGGATATAAAGTTGGGCAAAATCTTCTTTGCCTTTAGCTAACCAGAATTTAGCCGCTAGTTCGTTCGCCAAAGCTTCGTTTTGGATATAGTCGTTTTCTCTAGCCGAAGCGATCGCTTTGTCGTATAAATCAAAGGCTTCTAAATCTTTCCCAGCTACCCGCGCTATTTCTGCTTCAACGAGCAGATACTTATGTAAATAGTTCTCCGGACAATTATCCGCCCAAATTTTCATTTTTTCTTGATTTATTGCCAGCTTTGAATAATACTCTGCTTTTTCTATAGGGCTGGCTTGAAGAATAACATTCAATAGAATCAAAGAATGGTAAAAATAATGTTCTGATTCGTTAGCGAGTCCGATTGTAAAGGGGAGCATTTCTTCAGTTAATTTAGCTGCGTTCAACCCTTCAGCATAGTTTCCATACAGGAAAAAAAGTTGAGCTTTCAATGTCCTGTACAATGCTATGCCGGGGGAAAACTGACTTTCCTGCCCCATTTGCATACAGCCATCTTCATTAAAGCGATCGCTGCTCAAGGAGAATTTATCTGCTGTCAAACCTTGTAGATTAAAAACAAAATGCTGGCACATCATTTGTGCCTCTACAAAGACTTGATTTTTTATTTTTAGTAAATATTCTGTATATTTATAAGATTCTTCCAGAACGCTCGTTAATTCTTCTCCCATTAAAATTTTTTGCAAAATAGAATTGTACGCAATATAGCAAGCATAAATATCCCCTGTTTCAATCCCGGCTTGATAACCTGTTCTAAAAATAGGTACATTCGTTTGCAAATGGCTGCGCCAGTGACCGATTAACCCAGCAAATAAATTAGAAACTTTACAGATTAACTTAAAATTATTAAGTTTTTCATTCAACTCTATCGCTAATTTACCAAACTGATAACCCGCTTCATAATCCCCTAATCTCGATCCAGCTAAAACTCCCCAGAACGCATAGCCATGAGGAGATACATTAGAATTGCCATATTGGATGGAGAGATTCACCATCTTCAATGTAGTCAAAGCGAGTAAGTCTTGGTCAGAAAAATAAGCAGGCCCAGTCATATTCATCAATATCTGCATACAAGCCATAATTTCTAGGTCTTGCATTGCAGAAGCATCAATTAAATCTGCTATTTTAATTGTGTGGAGGTGGGTGCGATAGGTCTGTAACTCTAATTCTAATTGCGCTAACAGTTCGTCATTATTGTTAGGCCAGTTTAACCCTAAATCTTTTAAGGCTTCTGAACCTACTTTAAGGTTCGCTATATATTTGCCAGTATTATCATAAAATACTAAGCGCATATTTTGAATCGCTGCTTTATCTAAATTAGATTTAGCTTTAGTTAACACTAGATCGAAAAGTTCTTCGGCTTTTTCAAAATTGCTACAAAGATATTCGCACTCTGCCTGTTCTTGGTATAACTCAAAAATTAACCGATAATCTTGCTCCCAAATATTTTCTGGCAATATTTCGATCGCGGCAGTCAGATATTTTAAAGCTGGTTCATAAGCTGCCGAAGCCTTAGCTTTTTTACCAGCGATTAAATTCAACTTTGCAAGTTCATAAATTGATTCAGAACTGGTTAGGAGTTCTGCGCCTATATTCAAATGGTTAATAATATCAAATATTTTCTCTTCTAATTCTTTCTCGGCAGTATTTTTGAGAACTAATTCACCTATTTTTAAATGAGTTTCCTTTTTTTCCTCTTCGAGAATGAGGGCATAACCCGCTTGTTGCACTCTGTCATGAAGAAATTTAAAGGAAAGAATTACTAAGCGAGCTTCTATTATTTCTTCGGGTGTAGTTTCCCATTCAGAAATAGGCAATACTAATCCTTCCTGAATCGCAGGTAAAAGGTCGTAATAAGTTACGGTTGCTGTTGTTTCTTGAATGATAGAAAGAGTATGTAAATTAAATGTATTACCGACACAAGCAGCTAACTGCAAAACCTTTTGGGTTGCGGGAGAAAGTTTTCTTAACTTGCGAATCATTAACTCCACAACATTATCAGTAATTCCGATGGCCTCAATTTGAGCGATGTCCCATTGCCATTGGGCGTGACTGCCTTGAGAGGGAGGAATAAACTTCAGTAAGTTTTCTTGAAACAGGGTTATGAAAAATTGATTGACAAAGAAGGGATTGCCAGAAGTTTTTTTTATGGCTAATTCTGCTAACTGCCCTACTGCCTTAGTATGTAGCGTATCGGCAATTAGGTTGCTAATGTGTTCCAGGGCTAAAGGAGTTAGAGTAATGTTATTAATAATCGCACTTTTAGTCCGAAGCAAATCCAGCGTTATAATTAATGGATGATTGGTATTTACTTCGTTATCCCGATACGCGCCGATTAAAAATAAATATTTTGTTCCTTCATCCGCCATCATTATTTCCAGCAATTTCAGAGTAGCGGAGTCAGCCCATTGCAAATCGTCCAAAAAGATGACTAAAGGATGCTCAACTGAGCAAAACACGCGGATAAATTTTTGAAATATTAAATTAAAGCGGTTTTGTGCTTCGCTAGCACCTAATTCTTGGACTGGTGGTTGTTTGCCAACAATGAATTCTACATCGGGAATGACATCTATAATGATTTGACCGTTATCACCAAACGCCGCTAAAAGTTTTTCTTTCCAGGCGCCCAGTTGCGTTTCGCTTTCAGTTAAGAGTTGCTTGACTAAGGACCCAAAAGCTTTAACAATAGCTGAGTAAGGAATATTGCGTTGAAATTGGTCGAATTTCCCGGCAATAAAATAACCGTTTGCCTTTGTAATAGGTTTATAAACTTCTTGCACTAAGGCTGATTTGCCAATGCCAGAGTAACCAGACACTAACATAATTTCTGTTGTGCCATTGCTGACGCGCCCGAAGGCTGCTAATAAGGTTTCAATTTCGTGTTCTCTACCATAAAGTTTTTGAGGTATTTGAAACTTATCGGTAATATCTTTTTGGGCGATCGCAAAATCTGCAATACTTCCCTTAGTTTGTAATTGTTGCAGGCATTCTTCTAAATCTGCGATGATTCCCCAAGCACTTTGGTATCTGGCTTCAGCAGTTTTTGCTAACAGTTTCATTACAATATCAGAAACCGCTTTAGGAATTTCTGGATTGATTTCCTGGGGCGGTACTGCTTGTTTAGCAATATGACAGTGGACTAATTCCATTGCATCGTTGTAATCGCATGGCAGTTGCCCCGTTAGCAGTTCGTAAAAAGTGACTCCTAACGAGTAAAAATCCGTGCGGTAGTCGATCGCTCTGTTCATTCTGCCTGTTTGTTCCGGCGATATATAGCTCAGAGTGCCTTCTAAAACATTAGGATTTTTTAGGGTAGGATTCTCACGCGATAAGACAGTAGAGATGCCAAAATCTATGATTTGAACTAGCCCTGTTGTCGAGTTAATAATAATATTGCTGGGGTTGATATCTTTATGAATAATGTTATGTTGATGGATTTGACCTAAAGCTCTGGTTATTTTGATAGCTGTTAACAAAAACTCTTCTAATGTAAGTTTTTGAGAAGCCAACCCCTGCTTTAATGATTCTCCACCACTATCCTCGGAAATAATAACCAAACTGTTCTGGTATCTTTCTAAGCTGTAGGTTTTAGGCACACTTTCTAGGTTAAGATTGCGTGTAATTTCGTATTCCTGCTTGTATCTGACTAACGAAGCTGGCATCGGATAATCTTGCTTGAGGAATTTGAGAATGACTGGTTGGTTGTCTTGCTTTCTCAGTCCTCGGTAAACTAAAGAATTGTTACTCTCATGAATTTGGTTCGTAATTTCGTAGCCGGCTAAGTTAATCATCCTTGCAGCCTCTTTTAATAATTAATACACATTTTTTTTAGCAATTCTCAATTTGTAAGTAGATGTATCCTCTAATATAAAGACTAGCCTGCACTTTAAGCAAAATTAGAATTTTTAACTAAAAAATATTATTTTTTACATTTCTTCAAAAAAGTACAAATAAATATTTAGGTTAGGAGTCCGATCGCTCCACAGCTTCCTCCAAAAGCAGGCAGAACAGAGTGAAGTGCGATCGCCGTTAGTCTTCATAGGAGATTTGGGCGTTGCATAATTAGAGTATAAATAGGGGGAATACACCCTGCAATGAAAGCGAGTGCAAATCAACCCATAGCCCTAGAAAAGGTAATAAAAAAGGAAAACATAACTACATTTGTGTTAAATGCGATCGTCAATCGATCGCTGATGATGAGTCCCAAGTCGGTGAGCTCGATGAATTACATACTTATGTGAAAAAACACACACAAACTCTGGCTGTGGACAGCCGTTGACCACTTTTGGTCAGGAGTTTTAGGATGCGTATTAGGCGATCGTAGTTTCGAGACATTTGATAGCATTTCCGGTTGCATCGGAAACGATATAAGTCCTAAATACATTACCTCAAATTTCAGGATGTTCCCATTCCTGCATGATTCATACTTTGATTCAGCAATGCCCCTTTTTTCTTCTTCCTTTAACCTCTCCATTACCAAGGATTGCCAATCATTGTGAAGGCGGCCCAATAATAAGGATGCGAAAGCACTCGATCGCCCCGCGACGCAATTTCCGGAGGCAAAGTTAGACTCATAGAAAGCCCTTCGACTCGCAGCATCCCGTCTTGAATCCGCACGCGCCCCTGCAGCATCTCCAATTGCGCGCGCCGCAAAGCCTCGGCTTTAATCATCAAATTGCCCTCACCTCTCGGCATCCGCAACTGGCGGTAAAACCCAGTCATCAGCCCCAAAGTCCCCTCATCGCTGACTTCCCACAAACTCGCCAAAGCGGATCTAGCACCGCTAGCTACCGCCAAACCCGCAAACCCCAACTCCGCCTCTTCGTCGCCCAAAGCGGTACTGCACGCGCTTAAAACTAACAGATTCACCGGCGGTTCATTCCACCGCAACTGCCGCATTTGATCGATGCGCAATTTAGTATCCCACAACTGAATGTAAGAATTTTTCGGTTCCCCGGGCTGGAATTCGCTGTGAGTTGCTAAATGAATGATTCCAAAAGGCCGATTTGCCCGCTGAGCTTGCAAATTCGCGAGAGTAAAATCTTGATTCAAAAATGATTTTCCCCGATCGGGCGGCGCGATCGATTCTAACTCCACCGGTACCGCCGGTAATGGCGCTTTATCTTCAAATACCGACGCTCCCATTGCCAAAATTTCATCATCCGCAATATTGTCGTAGCCGATATCAGTCAAACTCAGACTCGGTATCACACTAATGCTGTATTTCTCAACTAAGAAGCCTTTGCCGTCGTGAAGAGCAGCAAAGGGTACGCTCCGCAAACCTGCTGCCGGAATTACAATTAAATTGTCAATATTTAAAGCTGCCAATTCTGCGGTCATTGGCGCAATTAACCAGCGATAAAGTTTTTGAGCAGAATCCAAATAACTAATGCTGCTTCTTCTTCTGGGATTAGTTATTTCCGTTTGCAGGGCGTCAGCCAATTGCAACACCTGCCACCGCGTTGTCGCCGGAACTAAAACGCGCATCGGTTGAGCGTTAGCTGTTACTAACACTAATTCTAAATGCTCCCCGTTAGGAACATCGGAAACTTCTTTGCCCTCCGGCGAAAACCTTTCCCCCAAGTTATCTTCTAAGGGGTGAGGGGGCCCGGAGGTGAGGTTTTTTCTCACAGGCAATAGATTAGATAAATCCTGACTTGCCACCAGTACCGAACCATTTTCTTTGGCAGCGGCTGCTGCCGAGGCACTGACCCAATTAAGATAAATAATGGCAGATTTTACCCCAGTAATTTGTTCGTTTTTACGAAGAGTTTCGTAAATTACCGACATATTACTAATCGGCGTTCTTGCCGGCAAGTCGAGATATTTTTCGTACTCGCGACTAAAGGTTTGCTCAAATGCTAAAACTCCCGAGCCGAGCGAATCGAATCTGCGATCGGGAACGAAAATATTCTGGGTAATTGGGGAATTTCTCTGTCGATTTGACGATCGCAATTCTACTTGCAAAGATGCAGGAAGTGACAGCGCAGGATCGGGATTTACGGTCACCAGAGGCTGTTCGGGAATTGGTTCGGGAATTGGTGCGGGAATTGGTTCGGGAATTGGTGCGGGAATTGGTTCGGCAATTGGTGCAGGAGCAGAGGGCGCGGCCGGTGTAATTAGGGAAATCTGATTTGGTAAACTTCCCTGCGTGTAAGTTTGCCCAAAAGCAAGACTGGGCAAAATGGCGTTTCCCGCGCCAGCATTAATGCTTCCCGTGGTTCCATTGTCGATCGCGCCGCCAACTACAAACGGTCGATCGATACCGCCTCCGTGGCTAATTTCGATCGGCCCCGCCCCCGCACCTCCGGCAGTAGAAATACTGGAAATATTGCCCGATATATCGTTGAAAACACTGTTCGAGCGAAACAAACCGAGGGTTGTCACATCAACGCTGCCGCCAGTGCCGCCAGTGCCGCCTTGAGCGTTGACAAAACCCAACTGAATGTTACCAGTCGCGCTCAGGGAAACGCCCCCGCCGTTGCCGTTTGAAGTGCTGCTGGAATTGATATCGAGAGCCGAAATGCCCGCTTGCGAGGTGACAGCAATATTTCCGCCGATCGCCCCCGAAGCGTTCAAAGCTCCCGCAGTTAAAGAGCCGGCATTGGTTTGGAGAGCGATCGCGCCTCCAGTTCCCGACACTGACGACGAGTCGATCGCACCCGCAGCAATCGCATTTCCCTCAACCCGAATGCTCCCACCGTTCGAGGTAATATTGCCAGTCCGAACCTTGCGACTTGCTTGCAGGTTCACGCTGCCGCCATCCGTCCTTAAATTACCCTCTAAGAGGACATTTCCTGCCTTGATATCGACTCCCAAAGCGGCAGTGCTGTCCCCCCCGAAGGTAGCAGACTCTCGGGCGTTAACGCTCAAACTGCGCGCTGCAATTGTGGAAGCCGCCGTCACGCTAGCAGCGTCAGCCGAGAGCCGGCCCAACCTCTGAGTTTGACCGACTCTGCCGCCAAAAGTAATGTTCTCGCCAGCGCGCAGCGTCAAATTATTAGCCCGGCCCGGCGTGCTGTCGAGGGTATTGGCAAAAGCGATATTGCCGGTAGTGGCGGCTAGGGCGGCGCTGCGATTGAGTGTGACGGCACTGTTGAAAGTCATGTCGCCAGATGTCGCAATATTGCCCGAAACCTCGGTACTGCCGGCGTTGACAGTCAAACTCGCCAGCGGTGCAGCTTGACCGACTGTACCGCCGAACAGCACTCGCTGAGCGTCGAGTCTCAGGGCGCGATCTCCGTCTAGGCTACCGGAGAACAGAATGTTGCCCGTAGCTTCCGCGCTCAAAGCCACGTCAGCATTGAGGGAGGCGTTTCCTGTAAAAGTGAGATCGCCGCCGGATGTCGCAATGTTGGCGTTGAGATCGGTTTGGGGCGCGTCGAGTGTCAAGCTAGCGCTGCCGCTTGCGCTCAGGGGATTGTCGATCGCGATCGAGCTGCCTTGAAGTGTTAGCGGGCTGTTGAAGGTAATGGGTGCGACGATCGCGATCGACTCGCTGCTACCGTTTTCGCGCCCGATCGCGATCGAACCAAAATCCCCTGCCAAAGCGCCGAGATCCGTTGCCGTCAAGTCCAAAATGCCCAAAATATCGCCGGTGCCACCGATCCGAATTGCTCGGCTGTCGTTGGGTTGCAAGCGAATTGTTCCCCCCGCACTGCTTACGGAATTGCTGCCGCCTCTCAAGTCAATGCCGTTAGCAGTGAGAGCGATATTGCCGCTGTTGGCATTAAGTCCGCCAACAGAGATGCTGCTGGCGAAAATGTTGATGTTGCCACCTTGAGTCTCGATTGAGTCCTTGGGGTCATTGACAACAAACACTCCGCCCGATCTAAATGTTACTGTGTCTCCCGTTCTCGCTTGCAGGGAAAGTTTGTTATCGGGCAAGTTTTGGAGGGTGATGTAGCCGGGGGTATCTATAACCACGTTGCTGCCGGCCGTCATCTGTTCCAACTGCACTTCTGGGATGTATGTTTCATTGGGTGCTGGTGCCGGTTGGAGTTCCCCGCCAGTCGATCGCGCGTTGCTGTCACCGTTACCGCTGACGATCGTAATATTTGCCGGATCGAGCCACAAATTGCCGATCGCACCGTTAGTCGCGCGGGTATCGACCTCTCCTTGGAAAGTTAAAGCATTTTTGCCGGAAACTTCTACTCTGCCGCCGTTACCTGCGGCAGTACCCCCGCGAGCAGTAATATTGCCTAAGAAGCGAGTGATATTGTCTGACCAAATTACCGCAGTGCCGCCATTGCCGCGGTCGATCGCGTTTGCTGCGATCGTAGAATCAGGACTAACATAAGTTACCTGGGCATTTGGCACTGGTTCCATCCCCCGCCAACCGCCTCCGACGCGCACAGTACCTCCGCCGTCCGTCCCGGAAGCATCGATATTTGCATCGAACAGTCCGACTTTTTCGCCTAAAATATTGACTGTGCCGCCAGCAATCCCAGAAGGGGCGAATACATTGACAGAACCCGAGACGATCGCATTTCCCCCATTTATCGGCACTGTTTGGCCGCCAGTCAGTACCAATTGACCTTGTTCGTTAGTCGTTAAACCTGTGGCTGATGCTACGCCCGGGCCCGTCAGCAACTGAGGCAAAGCTTGTGGGGCGATCGCAGATGTTTCGGACTGCAAAGACGGAGTAATTTCTAAACTCAATAAATTGCCGAGTTGACCGATCCGGACTGCATTTTTTCCCGGAACAGCAGCCACAGTAATTTGACCGCTGGGAGCGGATAATTGTCCTGTATTAATAACGGTGCCACCGAGCAAAGTTAAGCTTTGCCCGCTGCCAACTGCCAAGTTTCCCGCATTGACAATTGCACCGACTTGTGAGTTATTAAAATTAAATTGATTGGGATTTCCCAGTAAAGCTTTGTAATCATTACTTCCGGTGGCATTAAACCAGCGGTCGCCGAAACCAATACCAGTAGCAGTTGTCGCGAAAAAAGATCCCGGCACGTTTAATCTAGCATTTTGACCGAAGACAATTCCCGCCGGATTCATTAAGAATAAATTTGAGTTGCCGCCGGTGACAGAAATCAGACCGTTAATGACGGAAGCATCGCCGCCGGAAATCCGCCCTAAAATATTTTGAATATTGGGATTAGTTAGAAAATTAGCAATTTGACCTTCGCTGAGATTAAATTGGCTGAAGCTGTGAAAAAGATTTGCCCCGTTTCCTGACAGTTGTCCGCCACTAATGTCTGTGCGGTTTTGCTCGGAGTTGACAACAGTATTAGTGCCGTCATTTGCCGGAACGACAGGTTGCGATCGAACTGCTAGCGGTAGCAGCCAAAAACCTAATGTCAAAATTAGAGCCGAAGGAAAATAGGTCATTGGAGGAAGCCATTAGTCATTAGTCATTAATCATTAGTCATTAGTCATTAGCCGGAAAGAAGAGGGAAGTCAGAAAAGCCAATTCCCGATTACCAATTTAAATCTATTGTAGTTGGGATTTTTTTTGAGCTGTAATGTTCCGCCGAAGTGCAAATAAACTTAAAAATGTCGATCGAACACTGCCACCGCCGGGGGTCGAGCGACCTTGCAGGCACACGGCATCAGTCGATCGCACTCCAAAACCACCCGTTGCCAGAATGTGGGAAATATAATGCAGATTTTATATTTATCTGCCGCCCGTGTCTTGACAAAATCCGCCCAGAGTCGTATGATTTCAGCACTGATTGAGTGGGACGGCAAAAACCCACAAAATAACTGGCTCCTCTAATGAAGTTAAAAACAAAATATTGATGCTTTTAGAGACCAACCATGCAAACTCCAACTTACTCATTTCTAACTGAGCAAATAGTAGAGCAGATATTTTCGTCAGGCGAACTGACTCGGAATGACAGACAGCGAATTCAGTCAATGCTCTTAAATGAGTCGATCGGCGAAAATGAATTGAGATTAATTGAAAGAGTCATGGAAGGCGTAGTTAAGGGAATGCTTGACGTGCTGAATTAGTTAAGAACTGGCGATCGCCTATCTAAATGTAGGGTGCAGCGCACCTTAACCTCATTTTAAATAAAATCGCAAATCGCAAGTCGCAAATTCTGTCACCGTTCTAAAAATCATCATCCGGCGCCTCATCCGAGATCTCATCGCGACGCACAAGTTCAGAAGGAGGTCTATCGTTACTCCAAGCCCACCACACGTCCCCGCACTGGCAGCGGTAAAATTCTTGCCACTTGCGACGGTTGAACTCGGTGTATACTGGCGATCGGCGATTAATCCAGACCTCAGCCGCATCAGTGCAGCTAGCACCGCACTTGGGACAGCAAAACTCATTAGCGTGAACCGCCGTCGCAGTCCATTCAGGAGGATGTGGAGCAAAAGCTTCCATGTGTGAGAGTTTCTATCTAAACTGCTGGTAATTACGGCAAATCAAGGCTTGCTAAAGATCTGCAGACTTCGGAACGACCTAAGCAATGACATCAGTACGCTGTTGAGTGCGTAATTTATCTGCCCGTTATTTTTTTTAGCATTTGCCGTCAGATGAATAGTATAACTGATGTGGTGCAAACCGTCGATCGGCATTCTCAAATATTTCAAGGACTAGGCTTATGTCAATCTACAATCTTATCTCGTTTCTGGGTATTTTTGGCTTGTGTGCGATCGCCTGGATTTTTTCAGAAAACCGACAGTCCAAGTATATACCTTGGCGCGTCATCATCTGGGGCATTGGACTGCAATTAGTCTTAGGATTTTTAGTATTCCTGTTCCCCCCAACTCGCATCGCTTTAGAGTGGTTTACTGGCTTGCTGGATGGAGTGTTCACCGCTGCTGACGCGGGAGCGAGATTTGTATTCGGGAGCAATGTTGTACCCATACCTGGTAAAGATCCAGCAATTAATTTAGGATATATTTTTGCCTTTCGAGCTTTACCGACAGTCATCTTTTTTTCTGGCCTCATGGCATTGCTATACAACATCGGCGTGATTCAAATTATCACCGAAGTTTTTGCCAAAATCTTTTATATGACAATGCGGTTGAGCGGGGCGGAAGCCCTCAGCGGCGCTGCTAATATTTTCGTAGGAATTGAAGCGGCAATTGTCGTCAAGCCTTATTTGCCAAAAATGACTCGTTCCGAACTTTGTGCAATTCTCTCTTGCTGTTTTGGAACCGCCGCTTCTTCAACTTTAGCAATTTACGTCAGTTTTCTCAAGCCAGTTTTTCCCAATATTTTAGGACACTTAGTTTCAGCTTCAATTATCGCCATTCCCGCTTGTTTTGTTCTCTCCAAAATCTTAGTCCCGGAAACAGGCGTGCCCTTGACAATGGGCGGCATTCCCAAGGAAGAACGGAAGCCTAAAGGCCGCGAGTTTGTGGGCGAAGAAATTTCCGAAATGGACGGCGAAGAATTCAAACAAGAGACAGTTGGAGGAGAACCCATCGAACGAGTCAGCCCTTTGGATGCAGCGATAATTGGTGCATTGGACGGTGTAAAAATGGCAGTGGCCATCGCCGCTGTTTTGATTTTAATCTTAGGCTTAGTTTCCTTAATCAATCAATTCTTTGGTTGGCTGGCAATTTTGCCCGGCCCAATTGGTGGCTTTTTTAAAGTTGTCACCTTAGCCAACATTATGGGAGTATTATTTTATCCTTTGACGCTATTAACAGGAGTTCCATTAGACGACTCTTGGCAAGCGTCAGTAATTATCGGTCGCAGGTTGTTAGAAACAGCCATTCCGCCCTATCAAAGTTTAGCAGAAGCGGGCGCAAAAGGACTGGTGAGCGCTCGTACAGTTTTAATTGTCAGTTACGCCCTTTCCGGCTTCGCCCACCTCGCCTCCGTCGGTATATTTGTCGGCGGCACGATCGCCCTAATTCCATCCCGCCGCAAAGACATTTCCGAACTCGGTTGGAAAGCATTATTTGTCGGCACCTTAGCTACAATGATGATCGCTTGCATCGCCGGCACCTTCGACACCGGAGACGCCAGCATTTTAGGCGCTAAAACAGCCCCTGCTGCCCCGCTAACCGCCCCTGATTCTCCAAAATCATCGGCATCCCCAACCGCGAATTCAAAGCCGTCAGTTGCCCCAGCAATTGCCAGTCCGAAGCCTTCTGCTAATACCGAAAAAGTGGCTCCCAGAGTTCAAGAATCTCCTTCTCCCGCATCCAAGAAAAACCCTTAATATCTTCTATTGACTTGTCGGGGCTGGTTTGACAAACAATATTTAACTACCGTCAAAAATCTCCAGAAACCCGCCCCCACAGAAGCAATAACCTACATCAACTTTGATTTCGATCGCATCAGCCCTTGGGTGAGGGCGGATTTTAGAGATTGTAGGTTTTAGGCAATTATTGTCGGTAAAACCAGCCGCTACGAAGCCGTAACCGATATTATTGTTTTTTATCCAGATGTAATTACCAATTATCAATTACTCTAAATTTATG
Source organism: Microcoleus sp. Pol7_A1 (assembly GCF_036701085.1). NCBI lineage: Bacteria > Bacillati > Cyanobacteriota > Cyanophyceae > Oscillatoriales > Microcoleaceae > Microcoleus > Microcoleus sp. Pol7_A1. The sequence goes on along the minus strand of NZ_JAUBQD010000001.1, from coordinate 117,135 downwards.
AATCCCGAACCTGAAATTCGCCGCCTGTTAGATGTGATGCCCGCTTCCGGCCGCATGACGTGTAAAATTATTAATAAGCCACAGCAATCAACGGTAATTAACTGCGATTTTCCTTTACCTTGGAATCAATCTCGCCCGATTTATATTAATTTTGATTTGTGGCGGCTGCTATCTAAGCCGCAGCGGGATTTACTGCTATTGCGGAATGTGAGTTTTGTGTGCAATGTTAAGTGGTTTAAACCGGATATTTATCAAGGGGCGGCTCTGGCGGGAATTGTCGGGACTGTTGTAGAATTGTTGCAGGGAGATGCGATCGGCACTGCGATCGCGGGCGGTTTGACGGGACTCGCGATGACTCGAATTTGGCGCGACAACCGCAGTTCCCAGGTAGAGTTAGATGCTGATGAAGGCGCGATTAGAGTCGCGGGAAGGCGTGGTTACAACGAAGCGGAAGCGGCCGGACATTTGCTTGGGGCGATCGAGGCTGTGGCGCAAATTGAAGGGCGCAGTTTGGATTTTAATGAGTTGATTCGGTGTCAAAACTTAAAGGCAATATCGGGTATTTCGGCGGTGGGCGTACCCGATAGTGTCAGACAAGATTAGAAAATACTATTTCACAAACAATCCTGTGTTCCGCAGCCAAAGGACACAACACTGTTGTGTCCCTACTATCCAGGCGCTATATCTGCTACTCAACTTTTTCCCTGACAATCCGAATACTCTCCCATGCTGGTATCCGACCCGCTTGTCGCTCATCTAGTAATACCAAATAAACATAAAGTGGGTAGATTTCATTGAGACTCTCTACATACTTACGACTAATAGCTTCACTTTCTTGACCGCTTAACTCAATTGTATTGAGCGCCTCTTTATTTTGGGAGATTACCTCATAAGTTACTGACAAGAAACGATAGATAACAAGAATAGAAAGCAGAGGAAAGTATAAAAGGAAATTACTGCTTTTGCTTGTTTCAATGGCTTTAAACTCGGCTTCAAGGTCGCGGTTGAGGAGGCGGTTGAGGTCGCGGTTGAGGTCGCAGTTGAGGTCGCGGTGAAGGTTGCGGTAGAGGTCGCGGTAAAGGTCGTGATTGAGGTCGCGCTTGAGGACGAGTGTAAGGACGAGTTCGTGGTCACGGTAGAGGATGAAGTTGAGATCGTAGTTGAGGAGAAGGTTGAGGTCGCGGTTGAGGAACAGGTTGAGGTCGGAGTTGAGGACGCGGTTGAGGTCGCAGTAGAGATCGCAGTAGAGGTCGCAGTAGAGGACGCGGTTGAGGTCGCGGTTGAGGTCGCGGTTGAGGTCGCGGTTGAAGTCGGGTTTGAGGTCGCGGTAGAGGTCGGGTTTGAGGTCGCGGTAGTATTTGAGGAGACGGTAGAATTGGAGGAGGCGGTTGAGAGCCAAAACCTCAGCTAATTCCTGTTCCCAAGATTGCTGCTGTTGAGTTTCTATTCCTACAATGATTCGCTGTTCTCCATCAAAACACCAGCATCCTACTTGTTTTTCTGTAACTGGATAATCCTCTACTTCAGCTAAAGTGGGCAGTCTGTATTTAAATCCCAATGCAAATTGCTGCTGAGTTAACCATTCACAAAACTCCTCAGCATCACTAGCCCGTACTCCAGTAATAGGCTTTTTGGCATCTCCTGGCGGAAAGCTGTAACTTGTCCACTGGTCAGGTTGACGATGTTCAGCTCCTTTCAACTTCTCATAAATAAAAAGCTGATATTCGGCGCAGGTGATGTAACTCATGTCAATTTCGACATTCTCATCAATCCGCAGCAAATTTTGCAGACGCCGGGATAACAAAACATTAGCTGCTAAAATGAATCTTGCTGTCATCGACTTTCCAAATCTGCGTTTAACCTTTGTTCCAGTTGTTGCCGAACATCTGGATTTACACTCAACCCCTCGTCCAAGCAATCATAGGCGAGTGCCATTACCTCAACCGATGGAGATGGCATCACCAAGACTGCACGAATCAGATTGCTAGCATTACTCTGTGCTGCATAAAGACGGATGGTTTCAGCCCACCAAGATTGGTGAATATTTCCGATCAACATACTCTCTTGGTTCGATTCTTTAATCTGAACCGCTGCTAAATATTCCTGGAAACTCAAGTGAGCAAATTCATAAACGCCTACTTCTTTTTCCACTAACAACCCACTCACATCCCGAACTTGCTGAATAAATTCCTCTGCATTCGCCCCACTGCCTGCTACATCTGCCAATTTGTCTGTAATCCTATCAATTCCATCGGATAGGTTGAACTCACGAGTTTTCTGCTGCATTAATTCCAATGCCAGCACTTGCAGAACAGATTGCTTTTGCGTCGCTGTTAGCGCATCGGCAATATTTTTAGCTCTTTGTCGCCTTTCTAGTAAAACCTGGCAAATTTCTTTGTAAAGTTCTACCCGTTTTCCTGGCAAGGCACTACCGCGACGGTGAACTGTGGCAATCATTGTTAGCAGCAAAGGATTCACCGCCATGTCCGCCAGAGGTTTGCTATTCTTAATCCGCTTAATTAAATCATCTGCTTTTTCTTTAGCGTCTCCCCGCACTCCCGCATCATCTTGCCCAGCGTGACTTATCACCTCTGTTTCCAAATACCAGCTACCAATAAACTGTTCCATTTGTTTCAGGCTAAATGGTTGCACTTCTAAGACAGTCACATCTTGTTGCAACCGCGCAGTTTTATAGCCAAAAGGTCGAGAGGTTAAGATAAAAGCCGTATCCGGGTATGTCTGCATCTGTTCGTCTACCCAACGACTTACTTGCTGGCGCAGGGTTTCATCTGCCACTTCATCCAATCCATCTAACATTACCAAACATTGGTTTTGACGTATTCTTTCGGCAAACCAGTTAGGCGGTGGATTCTCCAGTTGATATTTTTGCTGCTGCTGCTGTACCTGCTGAGTAATTAACTCTGCCAGAGTGAGTTGATTATTATTCACAATTTCCTGACGCACATCTCGGAGATACAACAATATCGGAATCAGTTGCGGCGCTTTCGGATGCACTTTCCACTGTTGCTGTGTGGCATAAGTCTGCGTTAAATATCTCAAAAGGGTAGTTTTCCCGGAACCGGGTGCGCCCAAAACTGCCATGCGCCGAAATGCCGGATTCTTATCTATTGCTGCTAAAAAATTCCAAATTTGTGTTTCATTTGAGTTATTTCTTTCATCCTGGACTGGCTGAATCATTTTGTGGCTTGTATTCGCTGCTTCTGTTGCAGCAATTTTGAGTGGCACAAATACCTTTTGCAACTTCAGGGTTCGGTCTCTCTCCAATCCCTGTGTTTGATAGTCTCGACAGATATAAGTCAAACCCTGGTAATATTCCCGCTGAAAAGGTGAGGTTGAATCTTCAATTTTATTCCAAATCCCGTCTGCAAAACTATGTGCAAGTTGCTGCCTCTTTGCCCTAAACTTCGGTGCAAGTTGGTTAGTAACTGGGATGAGAAACTTGATGGCATGGATAAACAACGTCACAATTACAGTCACAACCCCAGCCAAAAATGCTGCTGTCCATCCGCCCCTCAGTATGAAATACAACATTACCCCCAGTCCCAAACCGGGCGGCAACCATACCAACCTGTTCTGCCATTGTCTCGGTAAAAGCAGTACAGGCGGGAGCACAGTCCCCAAACCAAACAGAATGAGAGATGTATAAAAAACTGCTGAGTTGAATTCGGCAGCTACGTGGTTCCCCTTCAAGAGTCCGAAAAGGATGCCACCTCCCAGCAGGGGTAAAAAACCAACAAGCCAATTTTGATTTGCAGGCGTTGCACTCGGCTGAGACTGACTGGATATAGCACCGAGGATAAAAAGTGCCAATAGACACACTACTGTCAGTAAGATTATTATAGGGTCTTCAATTTTTAAGTCCTGTTTACCGGGCAGTTGGTTGATCAGCCAACCCAAGGAAGCATTACTGAGTATCAATAGCAATGGTAGCAGCCAATTTTGTATAAATCTGGACATAAGCGATCGCACTTAAAAGCCTGTTGTTTCCCAGTTTAGGCGATCGTAGCGAGCGATCGTTAGCAATAGATGTTATTTATTGCTCATGTGCGATCTTTCCCAAGTAGATTTGTCGATCGCCAGATCCATCCCCTAAGACTTACCTATGACTTAGAACAATGATAAACTTGATATTCATACCCATCCACCGCAGGCAAATCGCGCGACTCAAGCTGACATTTTTGTGCTGCTAAATTAACAGGTGCACGAAAATTAACCAGCCACAAATCTAGCGGGCGTTCTAATTGACTGAGTGTTTTATAAAGTGTCCCTGCCGCTATTTCCGGCGCATCCCTTCTCTGATTAGCCAAAAGAAACAGCGGAGAATCAAAGGTTTTAACTTCTTCTTTCTTCCTAACATCCGTTACATCCGTTACATCCGCTACAAAATCCGTTGCCGAACTTCTTTCCCATTCCCATCCTATCCCCATCAACTCTCCTATTTCTACATGAGTCTTTTGAGTAGTAGCAATTAACACGGGAACTTTCGAGACTTCGCGGATAATCGGAATTAAAATATCTGGTTTGTAATATTTGCGATAGCCGAGATTGGAATTTACTGTCACACTGCTAAAAAAACCCATTGCTAAAATTAGCAGAACTGCTTTTTTGCCAGCCATTTCCACAGCAGGTAAATTAAACCATTTACTTTTTACTGTAGGTGTGTTAAAAATAACTGCCAAGGTTGCTCCTAACAGTAATATCGCCCCCGGAAAATAGACAAAATTGTATCGAGCGCCGCGAGTTAGGTCAATCCCGAGAATATATGCAAAGCTGAAAAATAGGAAGATTGCTCCTAGCACAAATCCGCCGAAAATAACAGTACCTAAACGAGTATCGCTTGTTTTTAAGGAAGTTTTAAGAGCGCCTCTCAGCAGAGGAAGCGCCCAGATCAAAAATATTGCCATTCCGATCGCCGATGCAACTACTACTGCCAAATTTGGCGATTCAACGGGCAGGAGAGACATGACAGTGATCCATCCAGCTAAAGCTTGAAAAATCGGCCCGATCCAATCTATAAATGTGCGATCGCCGCTGACAATCCAATTAGTTAGTTCGCTGCCGTACTTGTTTGACAAAAATACCGGCAACCAAACTAAACCGCCAGCTAAAGTACCTATCGCTACTGCGAAAAGCCGCCAGATGATTTGAAATTGCCAAATATTGGGCTGCTGGCTGTTTGAAATTGGCAACTTTTCATTAAACTGGTGCCAGATTACAGCAATTAATGCTATTGCTTCGGCACACAAAGTCAGTGTAAAAAAGTAGTGAACGGCAATTCCCAGACAGTTAATGACTACCCAAAGCAACAACACCCAAACAGGCATAGGAGCGCGAATTTGCAGCTTTTTGACAGCTAATGTCAAGCAAAAAAGAGAGGCAATAACTAATAAAATTCCTAAAGTATAATGTCGAGCTTCTTGAGCGAGATAAATGCCGTAAGGAGAAACTGCCATCATTGCGGCCGCACATTGACCGACTAAACGAGAATTAAAAGCAAAGTTGCCCAAAAAGTAAATAGCGGGAACTGAAATCACGCCCAATAATGCAGGAAGAGCTCGCCCTATCCAAACTAAACTATCCTCGGTCGGCCCAAACAACCGCATCCACCAGTGGGCGAGCATAAAATACACTGGTGGATGGTTGCTTTCTAGCAGCAAATTGCGGAGCACGTCGGCAGTGTCAGCATCGGGGCGCAATTGTAGCGGTTGTAATAATGTAGAAAGATCGATCGCGCGATCGATCGGCACTCCGCGAAAACTGTTGCCCAAGCTAAACACTAGAGTGGAAAACTCATCCGTCCACAGCGGTTTCGATTCCAAATTGGCAAAGCGCAAAATAAAGGCGATCGCCGTCCACAGAAATAGCAACAACAGTTGTTTTTTATTAATCATTAATTCAGTTATCTAAAGGCAGTTTGCAGTTTGCAGTTTGCAGTGGTGAGTTGTCAGTCCCAATAACAACTAACAACTCACCAAACTCCCAACTATTTTTGAACGTCCGTCACCCGCCAACTCAGCTTCATATTGATCCAGAAATTCCACAGAGTCACAGTTGCGATCGCAATTAACTTAGCCAAATATTCGTTTACCTTAAAAACATTAAACAGCACATTCACCAGCAGCACATTCATCATCAAGCCGATCAAACAAATCGCATTAAATTTCAACAGCCGTTTCAAGCCCTGGCGCTTTCCAGGCTGCCGCTTAGAAATATCGCGAAAAGTCCACAAATCGTTCCACAAAAAATTATTGATAATTGCCACTTCAGCAGAAAAGATTGCACTGCGAGTCAGCCCCAAACCGAGGACAGTCCGCAGCAGGTAAAAAACTCCCATATCCACAAACACGCCGCTGAAACCAACCGCGCCAAACCGCAGGAATCGGCCCACCGGCCAGCGGGCAAAGCGCAATCTGAGCAAGTGCCGCAAATACTCAATATACTGTTTCCAAGTAACTTTGCTCTCGCCTTCTTGCCGCTCCTGAAACACGTAACCAACTTCTCCAATCCAGCGGATTTCCCCCCTAGCGAGCACTTCAATCAATATTTTGTAACCGGCAGGATTCATGATTTTGCCCGCTATGCAACTGCGACGTATCATAAAATACCCGCTCATCGGATCGGAAACTCGGCCCACGACTCCCGGCAGGATCAGCAATCCCAAAGTCTGAGCGCCCCGCGATAAAAATCGCCTGACAATGCTCCAGTCGCTCACCCCGCCCTCGCCAACGTGGCGGCTCGCAGCGGCCAAATCGGCTCCCCGCTGAATTTCTGCTAAAAGCTGCAACAGCGTCTCCGGGGGATGCTGCAAGTCGGCATCGATGACGCCCAAAACCTCGCCCCGAGCCGCCTGCCACCCGCGAATTACCGCTGTGGAAAGTCCGCGCTCTTCTTCCCGGCGCATCACCCGCAATTGCGGATATTCCGGTGTCAGGGACAGGGCGACTTCCCAGGTGCGATCGGGGCTGTCGTCATCGACTACAATTAATTCATAGTCGCCGGGAATGATGCCATCGAGCAATTGAGTCAATTGTTCCACAATACTCTTGATATTCTTGCACTCGTTGTAGGTGGGAATGACGAGGGACAAATAAATTCCCGGTGTGCGCGCCTGTATAAAAGTTGAACCGAAAGTCTGTAAAGCAGGAATTTGCAAAGGCCCAGACGGCACTGGCAAGACCTGATTTTCTTGGTAGATGCCCATAATTTCAGTTCCCAGAAAGTCAAGGATGGTGTGGTATTACTTGAGATTTTAAAATATCGTTCCTCTATAATTGATTGTTAAAATATAAAAATGTCTTTATTCTAGTCAGTAATTATGTAGTTGAGTGTAAAAGAAAACTGTGGATGCAATTCTCGATCGAGCTTTACAAGGTTATAACATCTCTTCCGCAGAGGCCTTGGTACTTTTGCAGCAAAGAGATCCCGATGCGCGAGCTTCTATTCAAACAACCGCTGATTTGCTCCGCCGCCGACAATCAGGGGATACTGTCACCTACGTTATCAATCGGAATATTAACTTTACTAACATTTGCGAGCAGCATTGCAGTTTCTGTGCATTCCGCCGCGACGAGGGAGATGAGGGCGCTTTCTGGTTAGATGCAGCCCAAATTCAGGAAAAGGCAACTGATGCAGTGCAGCGGGATGCAACGGAAATTTGTATGCAGGGAGGCTTAAATCTTCAAGCTAAGCTCAACGGCGCATCTTTGCCTTATTATCTGCAATTGGTAAAAATTATTAAGGACAAGTTTCCGCAGTTGCACTTGCACGCTTTTTCGCCTCAAGAAATAGAGTTTATTGCCAGAGAAGATAATCTTAGTTTCAGCTATGTAATTTCGGCTTTGCGGGATGCGGGAGTCGGTTCGATGCCGGGAACCGCGGCGGAAGTTCTCGACGATTCTGTGCGACGGGTGATTTGCCCGGAAAAACTAAATTCGGCAACTTGGCTGGAAATTGTGGAAACTGCTCACAGTCTGGGTTTACCGACAACGAGTACGATGCTTTGCGGGCATATTGAGACAGCCGAACAGCAGGTTTTGCATTTAGAAAAAGTGCGATCGCTCCAACAAACTGCGATCGACCAAAACTATCCAGCACGCATCACAGAATTTATTTTATTGCCATTTGTCGGGCAAGAAGCACCGGCACCTTTGCGCAGTCGAGTCGGCCGCGACCAACCAATTTTAGCAGATACATTGTTACTCACCGCAGTATCGAGAATCTTCTTAGGCAATTTGATTCCCAATCACCAACCTAGTTGGGTTAAATTAGGTTTAGATGGAGCTACAGAAGCGCTGAAATGGGGCTGCAATGACATCGGCGGTACATTGATGGAAGAGCACATTACTACAATGGCTGGTGCAGTTGGCGGCAGTTGTCAATCTGTCCAAGATTTGCAAAATGCAATTAGTTCTTTGGGGCGGAGTTATCAACAAAGAGATACAATTTATCGACCTTTAGGGGTTGACAATTTGGCAGTAATTAAGTATTAGGATAAATTGAGCGATGTGTTATCGCGACTTCACCTCAATTATCAAAGTTAAACAAGCCTTTGGATTAACAACTGTAGAAGACCCGCGATTTCTACCGCAAATAACTCCGATCGCTCCGAGTGCAACCCTGACAGATTTTTTGGCGAATAGTTTACCCGTAGCTGTGGCCACAGGTAGCGAAAAAGCTCGATCGGAAATGATTATTACTCCGGTACTGCTGGAAGTCAGGAAGATTTTGCAGCAGAATATTAGCTTGTTTTCGGGGGAAGACTTTACGGTTGATTATGAAACTGGACTAAACGGGATTTGTGATTATTTGATTAGTCGTTCTCCAGAAATGTTGGAGATTGAAGCACCCGCAGTGGCGGTTGTTGAGGCTAAAAAAGCCGATTTGAAGACAGGAATTGGACAGTGCGTTGCAGAAATGGTGGCAATGCAGAAGTTTAATGAAGCGAAGGGGAAACCAATTTCAGTTATTTATGGCAGTGTCAGTAACGGCACGCAGTGGCGATTTCTCAAACTAGAGGAAAAAATTGTATCGATCGATCTTAATGACTATGCCTTGCCTCCGGTGGACGAAATTTTGGGAATGCTGGTTTGGATGGTACGAGATGGCTGAATAAGCGCGATCGCACTTTTGACTCAATTCTAGAAAGATCGATCGCACATTTATGACTTCATTGCAGCCGGATTAATTTGACTAACAGACTCATGATTTCTCCCTGTTCGGGTGTAATAATGATGCGATTGTCGGGAATGGCGATCGGATGAGTCCAACGAACAGCTTCCTCGTAGCGCAATGCGTGCAGTTGGTGGATAGTTCGCCGTACCCCCAGCGGCGAACCGATGATGACGTGACGCACTGCTTCGCGATCGCCCTCAAAGGTTTGGTTGGTTAAAACATTCGGCGATGTTTGGTTCGATGATGAATCTTGCAACATAGCTTTGACCAATAATTTGGATAGGTTTGATGCTTTGTAACGGTAAAACCGCGTACAATAACAAGTTGAAGAAAAGACAGCAATTCCCCTACAGCACAAGTGGCTTAGCTGGTGCTGTCTAATCTCTCTTGCTATAAGCGTAAATTAAATAACGGTATACGTCAACGTATTTAATAAAACCGTGCATTATTTAACATAAAGTAACAAATAGCCTATGGAAATCTCAGAAAGAGCCGAGCGATCGCCCCTAATGCGACTGAGAGTTCAGCGGTTTATGACTCAAAAGCAGCTAGCAGAAGCACTTGGAGTTACGGAAGCGACGGTAAGGAACTGGGAATCGGGGCGATCGGTACCTAAGCTAACGCCTGTTCAATACAAGAAGTTGCTAGAGATTTTGCAAATTACCTCTGCTGAATTACCAGACCAATTTGGTTTTCCTAGCGATGCTGATGGATAGAAAATGGAATATTATAATTGAGGCGTTTTATTTAAACGAACTCATACAATGTTTTGAAAAAAAAAGGAATATGAGACTTAACATCGCTACTTTGCTCTGAATAAAATCTCCCAATTTCTAAGGAGAGTTGCTCTCTAAAATTTTTCTCATTTCCACTCCAGTCAGCGGGTGGCTTAATTTGCCTCCAATACTCCTTAGCTTTTTTAATTGTCAGCAAAGCTATGATTAAGTCATGCTTCCGCGTTACATCTTTCGTACTTTTAAATTGATGTTTCCATGAATCCTGGAATTTGTCTAAGTCTAATTCCATACAATCCAATCCCGAACAGTAACTAATGCGATCGAAGGCTCTCTGTAGGTTGTTCTGTAAATCCAAGTCGCTACAAAGCTCATCAGCCATATCCAGATAAATACTTGCGAGTACCGCAGGATTTCCCTGATAAATCGGCTCGTTACAACAATTCTCAAATATGGGTTGAAGTTCAGGTGTCAGAAAATATGCTTCTTTATGAATCAAACCTGTAATCCAGATCCGGTGCTGTTCTGCGTTTTCCTCTTTCACCTGCGATTTTTCGTAAAGATTGCGAAAAATTGCTTCTGTATCTGTAAAAATATAATTGTCGATCGTTTGCAGGTGCAAGTCTAAATCTATCATTGCAAAAAGTCGATCGGGATCTAAATGTGAATTAGTGGTATCCTTTTCGTGTAATATTGGAAGAGTAGAGTAGGTGTCTAATACATCTTTGCGATCGCCACAGTTAAAAAATTGTGGCATATACTGTTTGGTCTGTCTCCACCATTTCGGAATGCAAGCCATATAAAAACTGGCATCCTGCGTTTCCTTCATTGCTTTATAAGATTGAACTGATTTTCTACCCTGGATATCGGGAATCTTGCCTTCGCACAAGACAACAATTTTGTTTTTAATTCTGGGAGATAAAATAATTGTCTCGCAATGTTTTTGTAGCTGTTCTGGATTAAGACTCATTTGTAATATTAGATTGTTGTTTGAGCAGTTTTGGCTCGATTTCTTTAACGTGAGCTGGTGTCAAAGCTTCACACAATGCGTAGGAGTGAGTTGCCAAAATATATTGATTGCTAGGCCCCCACTCTTGGAGGTCTGATATAATTTGATATTGCCAATCTGGATGAAAAGCAATTTCAACTTCATCCATCAAAACAATAGCATCTTCTATGTTGCGAGACTTGATCCATATATAAATGCTGAGTCTTTTGAGCTCGCCGTGACTTAAATCTCCTGGATATAGTTCTATAGTTTCACCATTTTTCTCTAATTTTAAAGTTACTGCCGAAAGGTCTTTGTCAATATTTATTGTTTTACAGCTTAATAAAAATCTTAATTCATTTACTAAGGTTTGATAGCTGTTACCATATTTACCTGTTTCTATAGCTTCTTTAAAATCTTTATCTCGAGCAGCTTTAAAGGCTTCAATGAGTAAATCTACAACCATAAAGTCATAAGTAAAAAATCCTTTTAGTTGAGATTTTGCTTTGTGAATTTTATCGAAATAATGCTCATTTGTTTGACTGTGACTTTTAAATAATAGTTCTCTAGTATATCTATCGAGAAATAGAAAAACTTGTGTGGAGGGAGCTGCTAAAAATATTTTATCTGAAAGTATGTTTAAAAAATCGTTGGTTTCTTTCCTATCTATATTATTTAAATGACAGAGTAAAGCTTCATTTTGCTGATCATTTGAGATTTTTTCACTTGAATAGTTACATATATATGTCATATTTTTTTCTGTTAAATATTCAACGATTTTTTCCCAAACTTCCTCATAGCTTCCATAGGTGGTTTTCAAATTCTTTAGGTTACTTTCAACTTCTTCTAGTCTGTGTTTTATTTCGTCTTGAAAAGTTTGAATTTCTTTAATAGAAACATTTTTTGTTGAGTTTACAACAGATATTAATGCTGAAACTCTTGAATTTGATACCAATTGTTGAATAAACCTAAATTCTCTTTGAGCCGTGGCAAACCTTTGTTGATTGTCTTCAATGTTTTTGATTTGATCTAATCTATCACTACTGAGTGTTAAACTGTTATTTACTGATTCTAAATCTGAAATTTGCTTTTCCATTACTTTAAATTGTGTTACAGGATAAAAAGTGATATCTTCTGTATTTTTGATTTTAACATTTAAAGAGTCGGACTTTTTTAGAAAAGAATCTTTGCACACAAAGAAAATAATTTGAACTATTTTTTCTCCATTCCAAATATCAATAATTGCTAAATTTTTTTTATCTTCTCCCTCACCCACTTTAAATCCTTGAATAAAGTTTTGTAAAAATAGTTTTTTATCGTCATCCACAGAACAGTGCAGCAATACAAAAATCAACTGCAACAGCGTACTTTTACCGCCACCATTTTGACTACCCAGCGGAAAAATATTAGGAACAAAATCCTTTTCAAAAGTGATGTCAATGTCCTTTAAACCGCGAAAATCAGGAACTTGAACTCGTAGCAAGTGCATAATAAACTCCTGGTGTTAGCTTGCATTTTTTATTGAAAGGCTGAGCCACAATTATTTTAGATTATAACTCACATCTTTTACTATTTTCATGAACAGGCAAGATGCCTGTTCCACAACATATCAATTTCTTGTGGGGTGGGCATCTTGCCCGCCCACTTGAACAGGCAAGATGCCTGTTCCACAACATATCAATTTCTTGTGGGGTGGGCATCTTGCCCGCCCCAAAGAGACTTATCTCTCGCGCTTTTACACCTTAAACTTCTCCACAATCCGTCTCATCGCTTCTTCCACATTCTCCCGACTATTAAACGCCGAAATGCGGAAATAACCCTCACCCGCCGCACCAAAACCAGAACCCGGAGTTCCCACCACATTGCAAGTTTCCAGCAACTTCTGAAAGAAATCCCAACTCGACAAACCGTGAGGCGTTTTTACCCACACATAAGGCGCATTTTTGCCACCAAAAACCTCGATTCCCGCCGCTGTCAATTTCTCGCGAATAATCGCAGCATTTTCCATGTAAAAATTGACTAAAGCCTGAATTTGTGCCTTGCCTGCCTCAGAATAAACCGCCTCAGCACCGCGCTGCACGATGTAAGAAACGCCGTTAAACTTAGTAGATTGGCGGCGGTTCCACAACTTCCAAATTTCGACATCGGAACCATCGGCTGCTTTTCCAGTCAACGTCTTCGGTACAACTGTTAACGCGCAGCGAGTACCCGTAAAACCAGCATTTTTGGAAAAAGAACGAAATTCGATCGCACAATCCCGCGCCCCTTCAATTTCATAGATAGAATGCGGTAAACTCGGATCGGTAATATACGCTTCGTAAGCTGCATCGAAGAAAATAATCGAACCGTTAGCTTTAGCATAATTTACCCAAGCTTGCAAGTGTTCCTTAGTTGCAGTTGCCCCCGTCGGGTTATTCGGGAAACACAAGTAAATTAAATCGACTTTTTTGTCGGTGGGAATTTCCGCAGTAAAGCTGTTTTCTGCTGTAATTGGCAGGTAAACTAAGCCGCCGTATTCGCCATTTTCGTTCGCATCTCCCGTGTGTCCAGCCATCACGTTAGTGTCTACATACACCGGATACACTGGATCGGTAACTGCGATCGTATTATTATTGCCAAAGATATCGAGAATATTGCCGCAATCGCATTTAGAACCATCAGAAATAAAGATTTCCGAAGCATCAACATCGCATCCCCGCGACTTGAAATCGTGCTCGGCAATTTTCTCCCGCAGCCACTCATAACCTTGTTCCGGGCCGTATCCTTTAAAGGTATCCCGCGAGCCCATGTCTTCCACCGCCTTCACCATCGCCTCCCGACAAGCAGCCGGTAGCGGTTCAGTCACGTCGCCAATCCCCAGCCGGATGATGGGCGCTTCGGGATTCGCCTCTGCAAAGGCTTTCACCCTGCGCCCAATTTCGGGAAACAGGTAGCCGGCTTTGAGTTTGAGGTAATTGTCGTTGATAGTTGCCATAGTTCGATCGCTACAAATGTCGTAGAATAGCTTACTGCCAATTGTCTCTCTCAAGCAGCAGCAAGTTCGGCAACCAGCAATGTACGGGATTTAACGGATGTGGCGGATGGATGTTCAGCCAAGTGAAAGATTTTCCCGACTCGGACACTCAAACACTTCGATACTCCGCCATCACAGCCAATCTGCGCAGTTGCTCACCAGCCATTGACCAAAAAATCAAATCAGCTTGTATAATCAGAATAGTATGCAGCGCAGAAACAATTATGGACGAGATCGAGTACGCCAAACTCTATCAAGAACTGGCGGCAATTCTGAATGAGTTTAATTTGGGTTGGGTAGTTCAACAAGTAGCGGATACTGTAGAGATAGGCAAAGTAATTGAAGAGCGATCGCTCAAACGAAAAACACCCCTGCTCAAGATAGAAGATTATACCGCAAAAGAACAACTTTTGCTGTTAATTGATGCTGTCGAACAAGCGACGGTGAACACTTCCGAAATGGAAGACGAAATTGCTTATTTCTTGAAAGTAGAATCAGAAACCTCTCCCCTCGGCACAAAAATTACCTTTGCCAATTCAGGTGCCGAAACTGCCAAAACAATCGAGTTTACCTCCAGCGTCACCGCCCCCCGCCACAAACAGGCGATCGCCCTCAAGCACTTGCTGGAAAAACTGCCCTCCGGGCCCAGCAACTACGCCATAAACTCCGAAATTAAAAGCAAATTAAAAAGCTCGATCGATCCCGATTTTAACACAGCGGCAGAACAAGCCAGAATTTTTGACACTTACCTCTTCACCATCTTGCTAAAAGCAGTTGCTAATGAAGGCGGTACTATTTATTACAACAATGTTTTAGACGACGAAACACCGAAATATTTAACATTTAGAAAAACTGCGGGAAAAATCCACGGCACTGCACATCCATACACTCATGCTGTGGTAGAATTTCCCGACAAACCAGCTTTGGAAGTTCACCTAGGAGTAAAAGTGCAAGGTAGAGCCGGAGTTCTGCACAACTGTAACGTTTTAATTTTGTACCAAAAAGAAGCGAATATCTGCCGCTTGCTCAACCGCGAACCCCGGCACTCGCAGGTAATTTTAGCAGTAAAATCGGAACACAGCACCTCGGAACTAAAACTAGAAATGGCTGGTGCTTTTATCGGATTAGCGTCAGACATTCGCTACGAAGGCGGCAGCTATTTCATTTCTAACAGTTACTCCCAACCCATAGCAAAACTGCTAACTACTGCTCGCAAAAAATGGGAACTCAACATTTTTCCTAGAGCCACAAACGATGTCCACCGACTTATGTACTCGTTTCAAACTATCTTTAAAGACTTTAAGGCCAGAAACTGATTCAGTTAATACCATTTCACAAAAGTCTTGACACATTTTTTGTGTTGGGTTTCCTTACACGGACTTATATCAAATCCGGTAGCATCGTTCTGGTAAAGTCTCCTTCAATCTGCCAGCAAATATAAGCACAATTTTCTGTTTTTCGGCTCACAGTCAACAGTCAACAGTCAACAGCCAACAGTCAACAGTCAACTTTCCTAGATTTGCCCGGTTAAGTGTATCTGCTAATGTATCTGTTACATGAGCCAAGAAAATAATCTATCATGTTGCGAGCACCAGAACCTTACGAATAATGTTTAAGAAAGATAAATCTTCCCTGCTGTTTACGATCGGAGCCGCCACACTTCTGATCGGTTTAGGCTTTGTCACCTACTACCTCGTCCTCTCCCGTGGCCCCGCCAAAGATTTGCCGGCGGGGGCAACGGTTGTCCCGCAAGATACGATGATGGCCCTATCCATCAGCACCGATGAATCGCAGTGGAATAGACTGCGAGAGTTTGGCACGCCGGAGTCAAAAGCTTCGTTTGAGAGGTTTTTAAGCGAAATGCGCGATCGCCTCCTCACCAGCAACGGCTACGCCTACCAGGAAGACATTCAACCCTGGGTGGGTAACACAGCAATGGTAGCCTTTCTCCGCAACAAAATAGCTATACCAGCCCCCCCGCCCGCACCCAACGCGCCCCCATCTCCGCCAATTCAACAGTCAGTGGCAATTATCCTGCCAATTGCCAACCCGATCAAAGCCAAAGAATTATTAACAAAACCCAGGCCTCTCAGCCAAGGAAAAATAGTTGAGCGTAATTATAAAGGCGTCCAAGTCACAGAAACTCAAGGCGTACCCGATCGCAATTTCTCTGTCGCGGTACTCGGCACAAGCTATCTAGCAGTCACCACAGATTCTAGCGCTACAGACAGAATAATCGACACCTACAAAGGCGAACCTTCCCTAGCAAAAACCCCTGGCTATGCAGACGCCATAGACAAAATAAAAAGTCCGGGCGCCTTCGGTCAAATCTACGTCAATATGCCCGTTGCCGCCGCCTATGCCGCCGCCAACTCAGTTCGCGAAATTTCGCCAGAAAACCTCGAAAAACTGCAACAAAATCAGGGATTTGCCACCACAGCGACGCTGGATGCAGAAGGAATTGCCTTCAAATCAGTCTCTTGGCTAAAACCAGATTCTACCAGAAGGATAGCAGTAGAAAACAATGCTCTAAAAATGGTCAACCGCCTGCCAAGCAATACAATAATGATGGTATCCGGCGGTAACTTGCAGCGTTTGTGGCAAGACTATGTATTGGGAGCCGAGGCGAACCCGGTTTCCCCGATTAATCCCCAAGTTTTGCGCACAGGTTTAAAATCCACTACGGGCATGGATTTAGATAAAGACTTGATGAACTGGATGGGGGGAGAATTTTCTCTATCATTAATACCAGCCCCCGCACAGAATCCCAAAGACAAATTTGCTGCCGGATTTGTATTTATGGTGGAAACAAACAACCGGGGCGCAGCCGACAAATCCCTGAAACAGCTTGATGAAACGATGAAAACTAAAGGGTTTAGAGTTGAGGAAATTCAAGTCGGCGGCAAACCTGCGACAAAATGGACATCGCCGTTTGGAGGGATTACGGTAACTCGCGGCTGGATGAACGATGTAGCGTTTATGACAGTAGGAGCTCCAGTGGTTGATGCGATCGTTCCGGCACCGAAAAGTCCGCTTTTAAGCAGCGAACTGTTCCAGAAAACAGTACGATCGCAACTTAAACCCCACAACGGCAATTTCTTCATCGACACCGAGAGTGCGTTTAACCCGAAAAACCTAGCTTTGCCGGAGTTTCCTCCCAACCAAAAAATGTGGATAGACGCCACGCGGTCGATCGGCGTTACAGCCGCCGTCATTGGCGATCGTACCACCCGTTATGACGCTTTTGTCGGCCTCAAAAAATCCACCCAATCCACTCCTCCTGCAAATCCTTCACGGAGTCTTGCTTCACCGCGCCCTGCTTCACCGAGCCCTGCTTCACCAAGTCCCTCGCCCACCGTCCAAACTTCTCCCAACTAACTCTTAAATCATTCTACAAATCCGCCTGGAGAGCCCATTAAACAGCAACAGGGCGACAGATTAAAACCGAAAGGCAGCCGCCAGAAGCAAGAAGTAAGAAGCAAGAACAAGACTTACGCATACGCACTAAAGAAACCGGGTTTTTTTATCGTTTCTGTGTGCTGCAACGAATTATTTTCGTTAAAAAACCCGGTTTCTATGCAGCCCTGCGTCCAGGAATACCAAAGCAACCGAGTTTTTTAAGCCTTGAACTGCAACTAACTGTTTTCGTTAAAAAACTCGGTTTCTACGTCCAGGAATGAAGAAGCAATCCACGGTTTCTGACGCACCCTACTCTATATACCCGTTGCGTCCAGGACTTCTTATTTTTGTCAGAATTTTAATGGTCGGCAATTGTAGAGCCGGCTTTTTTTGTTCTTTATAAAACGAAAGGAAAATTTTTTTACGTGGATTTTCCCCGGTCAGTTCTGGGCGCAGAAGCCGATTTGTTAAACCGCCATACTTCTTCACACTCTCACTAACATAAAAAAACAGGTTTCTCGGCGTCGCAGTGCGTCAAGGAAAGCCAATTTTTTTATATGTCATCGGGAAGATACAGATTCTAGGCATTGCGAGTTATATTTAGATTGTGCAGAAGATACGCTCGGGGAATTGCAAATGCAGAGGCAAATTTTACAGGGAAATTTTCCTCAGTGAGTTGGGAAAGTGAGTCTGGAACGCACTTGCAGTCCGAAACCCGGTAGCTTCATCAATATACAGTCTTTAACCCCAAAATTTCAGAGAAACTAGGTTTTTTTACCTAATTTCTGTGTATATATTTTACCCATTAAAAACCTATGGAAACCGCCAAAAATATTCAAATACAGGCGAGATGTCTGTCTAAAAAAAGAATAAGCAAACTGGCAGTTTCTCTGCCAATTATCTTAATAAATCTTTACTTTTTGCAAGCAAAAGCCGAAGGTCAAACTATTGTTCCAGCGGCGGAGGGAACGAACACAACAGTCACTAGCGAACCCCAAAGCGGAACTCCTGGGCAGCAAACTCGCTTCGATATTCAAGGCGGGCAATTATCGAGCGATAAAGCAAATCTTTTCCACAGTTTTACAGAATTCGGCTTGTCGCAAAATCAGATTGCCAACTTTATATCAAACCCCAACATTCGCAACATTTTAGCGGGCATAGGCGGCGGTAAACCCTCGATTATTAACGGCTTAATTCAAGTAACCGGCGGCAATTCTAACTTGTTTCTGATGAATCCATCCGGCATCATATTTGGCAACAGTGCCAGCTTAAACGTGCCGGCTTCTTTCACAGCAACCACCGCCACCGCTATTGGATTTGGTTCAAACTCGTTTAACGCTGTCGGTACTAGCGCCTACACATCTCTGACAGGCGCGCCCAATTCCTTTGCTTTTGGGGCCGATCGAGCAGGGGCAATTATCAGCACGGCAGACTTAGCAGTTAAGTCAGGGCAGAACTTAACCTTGCTCGGCGGCACCGTTGTCAGCACCGGCAGCCTTGCGGCCCCAGGCGGTCAAATTACCGTAGCATCAGTCTCCGGGACAAATTTAGTGCGCGTCAGCCAGCGAGGCAATTTGCTGAGTTTGGAAATCGAGCCGCCCTCGGGGACGAGCAGCACTAGAACATCCAGCGCGACAGATTCAACATTGCCGATCGCATCCTTGCCCGAACTGCTCACAGGCATCGGTGAAACAAACGCTACAGGGATCGGCCTCAATGCCAGCGGTGAAGTGGTACTCACGGCGTCTAACCGAGCAGTAGCTGCGGGGGACGTTGCAGTAAAAGATGCAAACGCTCAGGCGATCGAAATTCAAGCAGCCAACACCATTGCAGCCAGCGGAAACCTGACAAGTTCTCAAGGCGGCGCGATCGCCCTAGAAGCTAGTGGCGACATTCGCACTGTCGATCTCGACTCCCACTCGGACACCACCGCAGGCGGCAACATCACCGTCACCAGCCGTACAGGAAAAGTAGAAACAGGCAATATCAACGCAGGGTCGATCGACAAAAACAGCAACGCCGGAGACGTTAGTATTGCAGCACCCTCAAGCAGCATTCAAACAGCGTTCATAGACGCCAACTCAGAAGAAAAACAAGGCGGCGCAGTCACCCTCAACGCCCGCAACGACATCGAAGTAACGCATATCAACACCGAAGGCCGAACAGCCGGAGGAGATATTGACATTACAGCCGGCGGTTATTTCCGAGCAACAGGCACTTTCACAAACGATAACAACTGCTTGTCGCAAGCTTGCAGCATTAGCGCATCCACTACTGGTAGCGCTAATGCTGGAGATATCACCATTCGCCACGGTGGCGAAGCCTCGAAGACTCTTTTCAGCGTCGGGCCCGACTATAACAAACTCAACGGTACTGCTGGCAGCATTGCCACTGGGGGCCCAAAGAAGGAAAATGTTATTACACAGGGACGTTATTTCAGCCCCACCCCTCAGATAGTACAGCCGACGCAAATTAACATTACGGCTTCTTCAGTATCGCCAGCACCAGCACCCGCACCTGCACCCGCACCAGCCCCAGCCCCTGCGCCGACACCAGCGCCTGCACCCGCACCCGCACCCGCCCCTGCGCCGACACCAGCACCAGCCCCAGCCCCTGCGCCGACACCAGCGCCTGCACCAGCACCAGCACCAGCCCCTGCACCAACACCAGCCCCAGCCCCTGCGCCGACACCAGCGCCAGCACCAGCACCCGCACCAGCCCCCGCCCCTGCGCCGACACCAGCACCAGCCCCAGCCCCTGCGCCGACACCAGCACCAGCCCCTGCACCCGCCCCTGCGCCGACACCAGCGCCAGCCCCTGCCCCCGCCCCTGCGCCGACACCAGCGCCAGCGCCGACACCAGCACCGCCGACACCGCCGACACCGCCGACACCGCCGACACCAGCACCCGCCCCTGCGCCGACACCGCCGACACCGCCGACACCGCCGACACCAGCGCCAGCGCCGACACCAGCACCAGCGCCAACACCAGCACCGGTATCAAATGTGCCGACACCAGCGCCAGCGCCAGCACCCGCACCCGCACCCGCACCAGCGCCAGCGCCAGCACCAGCGCCAGCACCCGCACCAGCGCCAGCACCCGCACCAGCGCCAGCGCCAGCACCCGCACCCGCACCCGCACCAGCGCCAGCACCCGCACCAGCGCCAGCACCAGCGCCAGCACCAGCGCCAGCGCCAGCACCAGCACCAGCGCCAGCACCAGCACCAGCACCAGCGCCAACACCCGCGCCAGCACCAGCACCAGCCCCTGCGCCAGCACCCGCACCCGCACCAGCCCCTGCGCCGATATCAAATGTGCCGATCGCACCCACCATTACTCCAAATCCAGCACCGATATCAAATGTGCCGATCGCACCGACAATTACTCCAAATCCAGCACCGGTATCAAATGTGCCGATCGCACCGACAATTACTCCAAATCCAGCGCCGGTATCAAATGTGCCGATCGCACCCACAATTACTCCAAATCCAGCGCCGGTATCAAATGTGCCGATCGCACCGACAATTACTCCAAATCCAGCACCGGTATCAAATGTGCCGATCGCACCCACAATTACTCAAAACCCAGCGGTTGCGCCTGCTGCTGCGCCAATAAATCTCGCACCGATACCTACACAGGATCTCGCGGCCAACCAGCCACCGAGCACAAATCCTTTATTTTCGCCCAGCTTGCAACAGCAAAACCAGATATCTAATTCCTTGGAACAGCGCATTTCACCTCCCGCGTCCTGGAACATTGACGCTTCCAATTCGCCAACAAACGTCGGCGCCGTTATTTTTCCCGTCGAGGAGAGATTTACCAGGGAGTTTGTCGATTACCTAAATTTGCCATCAACAACTGCGCTCGCCACCCTAGAAGATGCCCAAAATACCCTTCGCAGTGTCCAACAAGCCACAGGCATCAAACCAGCTCTCATTTATATCAGCTTTGTACCCAAGGGTTCTACAGTCGATCGGCCTTACAGCAGTTCCTCCATCTTGCGCGTAGAACAGCAAATTCAAGCCTCTGACGAACTGGAAATGATGGTGATCGCGCCCGAAGGCGTGCCCGTTCGCCAGCGCATCCCTGGAACCTCTCGCGCCCAGGTAATGGAAGCTGTTCGGAGATTTCGCGATGAACTGACTAATCCGGTAAAGCGCAATACTAAAAGTTATTTGCCCTTGGCTCAGCAGCTTTACCAGTGGATAGTAGCGCCGCTCGAAGCAGAACTGCAAGCCCAAGGCATTGAGAATTTATCTTTTATCTCAGATATGGGGTTGCGATCGATACCGATGGCCGCCCTGCACGACGGCAAAGGCTTTCTGGTAGAGCGTTACAGTGTTGGATCGATGCCGAGTCTGAGTTTGACAGATAGCAGCCCCGCCAATTTCAAAAATACCCAAGTTCTGGCAATGGGGGCGTCGCAATTTGCAAATATGAGTCCTTTGCCTGCAGTGCAAATAGAAGTATCGACAATCACGCCGCAGCAGTGGCCGGGTAAGTCTTTCTTGAACGAAGCTTTCACCCTGGCCAATTTGAAATCGCAGCGCCAGCAGCAGCCTTTTGGGATGATTCACTTGGCTACTCACGCCGAATTTCGATCGGGAGATCCCAGCGAATCCTTTATTCAGTTGTGGGATACTAAATTGCGTTTGGATCAGTTGCGGCAAATGAATTGGCACAGCCCGCAAGTTGAAATGTTAGTTTTGAGTGCTTGCAAGACTGCTGTGGGCGATCGAGAGGCCGAGTTGGGCTTTGGCGGGTTAGCCGTGCAAGCCGGGGTTAAATCGGCTATGGCGACTCTTTGGTATGTCAGCGACGAGGGCAGTTTGGGGTTGATGACGGAGTTTTACGGGCAGTTAAAAACTGCTCCGATTAAAGCAGAAGCACTGCGGCAAGCGCAATTAGCGATGTTGCGGGGAGATGTGCGAATTGAAAGGGGGATGCTGCACACTTCTGTTGGCAATCTGCCGCTACCCCCGGAATTGGCAAAAACGACGAGTCAGAATTTCTCTCATCCTTATTATTGGTCTGCTTTTAGAATGATTGGCAATCCTTGGTAAGTCGATCGCCCGCGGGCACCTCAACCACCGCCAATTACTCATAATTGCCACAAAAATTCAAAATCCCAAACCCAAAACTGCCCAACCCCAGTACGATCGATCTAGTTAGCAAAAATAAGTAAAAACACTACCGGAGTAATTTTTATGGATCTGGTCGTACTCCAGAACTGGCTGGACAACATCTCCTTTGCCATTTTGTTCTCAACAATGCTCATTTACTGGGTTGGCGCAGCATTCCCCGGCATTCCCTACCTGTCAGCCCTAGGAACCGCTGGAATGGCCGTCGCCAACCTATCCATCGCCGCTTTACTCGGTTCTCGATGGATAGAAGCCGGCTACTTCCCCTTAAGCAATCTCTACGAATCCCTATTTTTCCTAGTTTGGGGAATCACCGCCATCCACCTAGTCGCGGAAAACATGAGCCGTTCCCGCTTAGTAGGAGTAGCCACATCCCCCGTAGCAATGGCAATATCCGCCTTTGCAGCCCTGACTCTGCCCGCAACCATGCAATCTGCAGAGCCCCTAGTACCCGCCCTCAAATCAAACTGGCTGATGATGCACGTTAGCGTCATGATGCTCAGTTACTCAACTTTAATGGTAGGAGCGCTACTGGCGATCGCCTTTTTAATCGTCACCCGCGGTCAAAAAATCGAACTCACCGGTAGTTCCTTCGGCACCAACAGCAACCGCAACGGCAGCTACCGCCTCCAACGCCCTCAAAACCCCGAACCTCAAACTGCAGAAACCAGTGCCGACGGCGCATTAGTTTTCAGCGAACCCTCTTTCAACTCCAACAATAACGGTTTGGGCACCACCGCAGTGCTCGAATTAGCAACCGTTCAAACCCCATCAACCGCCCCAACTCAAACCGCAGAACTTCTCTCGCCCCAGCGCTTGAATCTAGCAGAAACTCTTGATAACATTAGCTATCGCATCATCGGTTTAGGATTTCCTTTACTGACAGTTGGCATTATTGCCGGTGCGGTTTGGGCTAACGAAGCTTGGGGATCGTACTGGAGTTGGGACCCGAAAGAAACTTGGGCGCTGATTACTTGGTTGGTATTTGCTGCCTACCTACACGCCCGCATCACTCGCGGCTGGCAGGGAAGACGCCCAGCAATTTTAGCCGCCACAGGTTTTGTGGTAGTTTGGATTTGCTATCTAGGCGTTAATCTGTTAGGCAAAGGTTTACATTCCTACGGTTGGTTTTTCTAATTCCCGATCCACCAATGGGCCAAAGAAGAACAGGATAAGTCAAAGAATCGGGATTAATATCATCTCCGGTTGTAGGGTGGGCAATTCCCACCTTACTCCACGAGCAAGATTCTAATAATTAACTTTCTCTTCCTTCTTCCCTTTTTTTACCCGATCGCGAAATCGAAGGGCTTTCTTCCTTCTTCTAACTTCCCTCTTCCCTCTTCCTTCTTCCTTCTTCCTTCTTCCTTCATTCAACTAAGGACAATTAATATGGACGAATCGAAAATATTTCCCCAAGAAGACGATGTTGTGTCCGCCCCTACCAGCGCTTTGATGTATCAATGTACATTCAAAGTGAGTGAATTTATGGCAATTATGCAGTCAAAATTGGTAGACGAAAAATTATTTTCAGACGGCTTGGATTGCGAGCTATTAAGTGCTGGCAAAGACTGGACTAAAGGAAAACTTAGAATGCGTCTGGAGTTCATTCCGCTCGAACCTGAAATCAAAGAGCAAAAAGCCCTTCCTGCCGCTGCCGAAAGATCGGACACCGTGCAAAACCATGCCGTAGATAGCTCAAATCAAACCGATATAGATGAGCCATTAAATCAATGTGACTCAACAGAAATAAATAATCATTTTCCTATGTCTAGGTATCCAGACCGCGACCCCCAAAGTCTAGGAATGTGGAGCTAGGAAGACAAAGAGTGGGAGATAGGGAGAGGGGGATGCTCGCCCTTCTTTCCTCAAAATCCATCCGTTAAATTCCTTACACTCCTCGTTTCCGAACTTCCTTCTTCTTGCTTGATGAAAAACTGCTCTCATGGCCGAATCTTCCAATTGGACGCACCTCCACGCTCAACTGCACCGGACACTGTTGCAGCGACAAATATTGCCATCACATCAGCCATTGTTAGTAGCAGTATCCGGCGGACAAGATTCTCTGTGTTTAATTAAATTACTGCTAGATTTGCAGTCAAAATGGGGCTGGAGCCTAGCGATTGCTCACTGCGATCACCGTTGGCGTTCTGACTCGGAAGCCTCGGCCAATCATGTAGAACAATTAGCTCAAAACTGGGGAATATCCTACTATTTGGAAACAACCTCAGACATCCCCAAAACAGAAGCAGCCGCCAGACTGTGGCGATATCAAGCTTTAACCGAAATTGCGATCGCCCACAACTATCCCTACATTGTTACAGGCCACACAGCCAGCGATCGCGCCGAAACACTCCTCTACAACCTGATTCGCGGCAGCGGCGCCGACGGACTTTCTGCCCTCACCTGGACGAGGCCCCTGCTCGATTTTCGATTGCCGATTTTAGATTTTAGATTGGGGAATTCCGGCGAAAATCCCAACTCCCAAATATCTGCTGATTTTAGATTGGAAAATCAGGATGAAAATTCCCAATCGAAAATCCAAAATCTAAAATCTAAAATCTATTTAGTTCGTCCCTTGCTGGAAATAACTCGATCGCAAACAGGTCAATTTTGTCAAGAGCAAAAACTACCAATTTGGGAAGATTCCACAAATCAAGACTTGCAATATACCCGCAACCGCATTCGATCGGAATTATTGCCTTATTTGGAAACTCATTTCAACCCAAAAGCCCAACAAGCGCTAGCTCAAACAGCCGAACTCCTCCGCGCCGACGTAGAATATCTCGAACTTGCAGCCAGCGACTTGCTACAGCGAGCAATGTCTCCAATTGGAGATAATCCGCAGGTGAATTTTCAACTTCCCGTCAAGTTAAATCGCCCGATTTTGCGCGAAGCACCCCTGGCATTGCAGCGACGGTCAATGCGGCAACTACTGCAACAAATATTGCCCTCAGCACCCAGCTTTGAAAGCGTAGAAAAACTAACCAGCTTAATCCTAGCGCCCAACCGATCGCAAACCGATCCATTTCCTGGAGGAGCGATCGGTCGAGTAGAACACCCTTCGATAATTTTAGATATTAAATTTTAAGCTGTTATCAAACCCGAAAGGACTTGCCGCAAATCAGAAACTACCCGATCTTGCTCCTCTCCAGTCTGCTGCACGCGATCGAGTTCCCCCCCCACCGCTTCCAGCTTTTGGCGCAGGCCCTTCAAATTGTCCTGCACCGGTTGCAACATTTCTTGATAAACATTCACTCGACCCCAGAGTTCAGCCACTGCACCTTTCTGGTTGAACAAATTCTGCTCTAACTGCTTGAGTTCGTAGCGTTTCGCCTCACTTTCCCCATTTTGGCGGTTTACATTTGCCTCAATTTGGGATATGGCTTCCCGCACTTGCTGAATTTCGTTTTCCAGTCTTTGCAATTCTTGGCTTTGCTGCTGCCGCTGAGTATTGAGCTGTGCGACGACCGGCCCCAAATCAATATCTCCTCGCTCTTGTTTTGGAGCATTAGCAGTACCAAGCCGCCGCCACAGCACCGCCTGATGCTGCTTCAAAACATCTTCGCGTTCCTGCAACCGGAGGCGCTGTCCCACCAGAGTTTCGTTCAACATCTGATAACTTTCAAGTTCATCTGCCATTTCATTTTCCAAAGCCATGCGATCGTACTCGCTAGCAGCTTGAATTTTCCCTTGCAGCTCCTCGATTGTCTCCCGCTGCAGAGTCAACTCCTCCTCTTGATCGTTAACAAAGCGGAACACCTTTTCCAAATCCTGTTGCAGGTGTTGCACCAGCCCCTGCAACTCCTCAACCGGCATCTTCTCCAGGGCTGACACATCTACTCTCTGCTCAGTACCCGCACCACCCGAAGCAGATGCGAGCCTGGAAAGTTGCTGGTACAGATCCTCAACAGCGCGCACCTGCAAAGACACCGACTGAGCCTGCTCCTGCTTAGCGCTGAGGGTACTTTGCTGCCCTTTAAGATCCGCCCGAGCTTGCGCCAAAGCATCTTGAGATTGATACCACTCCTGCCAGCGGCTTTGGAGGCTCTGATTTTGTCGATCGACCTCTTCTTGCTGCTGTTGAGCGTTTGCCCGTTTTTGCTCCAACTGCTGCCAGTGCTGATCCAGAATTGCCTGCTGAGCCCCCACCGCACCAAAAGACTGATTCAGTTGTTCCCGCACCCCTTGGGCCGAAGCAATTGCCCCTCCCAGCTTCTTCATCAACTCCTGAATCCTCTGGGTCTGCTGCTCATCAACCACCGCCCCCTGCGGAACCTGAGACTGCTGCTGGGCCACCCGCTGCTGCTCGCCCCGCAACTGTTCCCAAGCGGTCTCAATTTCCACGCGGCTGCGATCGACCTCTTCTCGCAGTCGGTTAGCTTCATCTCGAGTATTTTCAATTTCCGAGCGCTGAGCCTCTAGTCGCTCCAACTCATCTTCCATTTGAGCCAACTGCTCTTCGCGGGCTTGCATTTCCATTTCCCGGCGATTGAGTTCCTGACTCGAAAACGTCAGAGAAGCCTTCCACTGTTCAATTTCCTCTTCCTTATCCTTAAACTTATCCTGCAAGCGCGAGAAATTTTGCAGAATGCTCACCAACTGGCGGGCCGCCTCCTGAATCCGCTGCACTTGCTTGCTAGCGCTCAACTCCACCAGCACCAGCGTGCCGTCGTTAAACTTATTAGCTTCCTCAACTGGGATCGCGTCATCGCCTGGTACGGCGCTCCAATTGTGTTCGCCCCGCTGACAAGCTAGCAGTTTCAGTTCAGCCTTACCGCCACCGAGACCAAAGCCGCTTCTCTGTTTTTGTACTTCCGCTAGATACAGCACACTAATAGTCCTCTGCTTCGTAAAACCTATCCCAACTTACTTTAAGTTACTTAAAGGCCTAAAAGATAAGTGGTGTTTACTTCCTACGCTGTTGGGTAGACGGCTAATCCCAAGATAAGTAGGCTATCCCCCTTAAGCCAAAGGTTCTCAACTAAAGATAACACTGCGTGCGATCTGTAGTCAACTTACCTAAAGTAAATAAGTATAGGCAAGTAAGGATAACTTTTTGCCACTTAAGTCTTACTCTTTGGTGTCCTTTGCCGAATCCGGGGATAGCATTTTTTCCTAACTATAGCAGCACTCACGCATAGCACTGCTTCACGGGAGAGCGTCCATAAAGCACGACCGCCGCCTGCTTTCTGGACGAATGAGACAGCAGAATCAATGCCGCTTGATTAAAGACTAGCAAAACTGCGGGGACTACCATAGCCTAAAGCTGAAAAAGGTCAGTCCGTCAAAAACTTTCTATTGATTGTACCAGGCTTTAGTTGTGGCTCGATCGTGAAAAAAGCCCTCGCTGCCTCCAAGCGATCGCCATCCTCCGGCGGACTAGGGATTTGAACCGCGCTGCCTTAGAATAGGGTAATGACGCGAGCCTATGACGCGAGCCGCGGGCGAGCAAAAAGGTCGATCGGCAGTGAGGGTTTTCCTGACAATTGCCAACAAAGGTTCATTTTGACTGCACCTGATTTTAGGGCTGGGCCAAAGCCAAAAAAAACCTTAAGCGCAACTCATCCAACCCAACAGACTAGCCTCAAGTTCCCCTCGGGGATCGATCGGCACTTGCTGCTGGTAGCAGCGGTAAAACCAGAGAATCCTCGGTATTTTGAAGTTGACCTACGCAAAGATGCGTTGGATAAACTGACGGCATACTCAGCCAAAAACTTCAAAACTTTGGCGGCCGAAGACTTGAAGCAGTCGGGAATGCCAGCGTTGCACAGTCGAAGTGCCCGTGCAATTGTGCGATGTGGATTCTACGAGTTTAGGCAACAGTGGGAATACAAGGTGAAACTCTACACTTAGAGAATGCCGCGAGTTTCGCGGTTTCAGCTTGTGGACTGGTAGCGCGGCCTACTTAGGCAGCAAGTATCGCCCTTTCGTCAATTCCCAATTGTGAGATGGGCATAAGTGCGTAAATTATTGACGGAAACTAAAGTCAATCTTTGCGCCAGCACACAGTCTTTCCGAGCTCAGACGCCAACGGTTTTAAGGAGGACACTTTAGCTGCATGCAGGGAAATTTGAGTGAAATTGACATCCGCAGCATCCTGCAATTGATTGAGTTAGGTCAGCGAACCGGAGAACTGTTCGTAGAGGCCTACACCTCCACCAGCAGCAGCACGGGTACTCAACCTACCCTGCGCTCCCTTGCAGGACAATCCTGGTATGTCTTCTGCTTCAACGGTCAGATTATTTACGCTACCCAGAGTGCGGGCAGTTTGTTTCGCTTGCGCGACTACCTGCGCCGCTACAAAGCAGATACCGCCCTCGACAAAATCCAAGTTCCCTATATGGCATCTACGAATGCCCCAGAATACGGCTACCTGTGGGCCCTGCTAGAAAACCACATCCTCACCCCAGCTCAAGGGCGCAACATCATCCACAGCATGATCCACGAAACCCTTTTTGACTTGCTCAGCCTCCACCAGGGTTCCTTCACTTTTGAAATGGGCCCTGCTTTGGCTCCTCAACTGACCAGCTTAGAAATTAGCTCGCTGCTGGCCAAGATTGTCAAACAGGTGCAGCAGTGGAAGCAGTTTCACCCTCACATTCAGTCGCCCAACCAATGCCCGGTGATTTCAGATCCCTCCGAACTGCGAGTAGCGCTGCCTGTCAATACCTTTAATACTCTCAGACGCTGGGCCGACGGCCACACTTCGATCCGCCAAATGGCGCGCTACCTCAACCGAGACGTGCTGACTGTCGCTAAGGCGATTTACCCCTTCGTGCAGCAGGGATTGGTGCAAGTATTTTACGAGTCCTCTGTAGCCCCGGCCAACAACAAAAAAGAATGGTCGTCCCCAGAAACCAAGCCTCCTAGAGTTGTCTGCATTGACGACGACAAGATTATTCGCAAAACAGTCGAGTCAATTTTAAATGAACACGGTTACGAAGCTACGGCGATCGGCAATCCCCTCCAAGCCCTGAGTTTGGTTTTTCAACTCAAACCCGATTTAATTCTGTGTGACATCGCCATGCCAGAACTCGACGGCTACGAAATTTGCGCTATGCTGCGCAATTCTAGCGCTTTCCGGCAGACCCCGATCGTTATGCTGACCGGCATCGACGGATTTATTGACCGCGTTAAAGCTCGCATGGCCGGAGCTACAGACTTTTACACCAAACCTTTTGGCGAAAGCGAGTTATTGATGCTGGTAGAAAAATATGTGGGTCCGGGCTACCCTCTGGCCAATATATCGGAAAGATTATTAGACCGCTCGCTAGAAGACGAATTAGAAGAAAAATAAATTTCGCATCGGTGGCATTGTGGGAGCTTTCTTGTACCTGCGCTTAGATCGAGTCTCGACCGCCACAAACAGAAAGCTCGCGGGCGGGCACTATTGGCGAGCGCAGCATAAACTAGAATGTGTAAGTCCGCGCGCTGGCATGAGGGCGTCGGTAAAACTCTGTTCAATTTCTCCACCCAAGTGGGTCTAACACGCTCAAAGTGCAAATATAATATACTTGTTCTCCACTTGCAGCCGCTCCGAAAAACCGATGCGCAGAGCTACTAATTGCTAGGTATTTCTGTACAAAGTCGGAGAGTGCATTCTCAGTCTTAACTGACTCAGTTCATGATTGTCGCGACACCAACCATGTCAACTACCCGTCGCTAATCCGAGTACCGGTTTAGCATTCATCGCAGAAATTACCCAGAGTTTTACCAATTTAGACGGCGGTGGGAGTACAAAGTGAAGCTTTAGGGGTTCCAAATTAATTGTTCGCAGTCGATTTGAGCTAATTTGTCAGCAAAGGTCGCGTGAATTATTGATTGCAGTCAATTATGGACGGAGCAAATCTCTTGCCAAGCACCTCCGGTAGTCGCGCCATTCACCCCTTGGCTGTGTCAAGCTTGGCTGTGTCAAGTTTTGATCGTCGAAGTTTCGATCGGGTTCTTCTTGGCGGGAAACGTCAACAATTTGCTAGAAAGCAGGTGTCAGAATGATGATTAGCGGCAGCCCAGACTTTATATTACCAGGACTAGGCGTAGATCCGGCTCCGGAATTCCAAGAACTAGAAACTCCCGAAGGCGAGCTGCACCTGCGGTTCTATGTTCCTTCGGGGAACGAGTTCGCACTGCCGGCGACAGGGATTAGAGAGGTACTAGCCCCGTCCCCAGACCGCATGACACCGATCCCCAACGTTTCATCTTTGCTTTTAGGTACCCTAAATATGAGAGGACGAGTGATTTGGGTGGCAGACCTGGGCCAATTTCTGGGAGACCAAACACCTCTGAACACAGACAGACCGGAAATCCCGATCGTGGCTGTGGAAGACCAAGACACGATTTTAGGGCTGGCAGTCGATCGAATTGTGGGGATGGACTGGCTCGACGTAGAGCAACTGCACTCTCAGAACAATGCACCAGACGGCATGATTCCATTTCTGAGGGGAGAATGGATGTTAGGTGCACCAGCTCAGAAAGTGCTCCGACTGCTAGATCAAGTGAAAATTCTGCGCTCGGCGCGGTGGGCAGCGTGAAATCGATTTTAGATTTGCGATTTGCGATTTTCGATTGAGGTCTAACCATCAACAGTCACACGACTTGAGGCGCGCATCTAAACATTCAATTCAAGATAAAAATCTAAAATCTCAAATCTAAAATCTAAAATCAAAAGAGGGCGGCAAATGGCAACAAGTACCAACTTTCAGCAGGACTACCAACGGGCAGAAGCGGCCTACATGGATGGCAATTATTCAGAAGCCGCAGCCCTAGTTTATCAATTAGTAGAAGATTTTCCCGAAGACCCCAGCGCTCGCCTGCTGTGCGGACACATTTACTGCTACGGACTGCAACAGTATGAGGTGGCGCGGGAACAGTATACGGTTGTGCTAGGCCTGAGTGACGATCCGACTTTGGTCGAACACGCTCACAGCGGAATTACTTACACAGACCAATTTTTATCCGGAGAACTGCAACCGGAAAATGTCGAGGCTTTGTCTGCTGAAACTGAATTGGAATTCTACCCAGACTTATCTCTCGATGAAGGGTTAGAAGACCCGGATTTGGGACTTTTCCAAGGAAATTCCCCCTCCCTTTCCTATAGGAGTCAATCGCCAGACGACATGGAAAACGAGGATTTGGCAGACTTGGGCATGAGCGGCTTGGAGTGGGAAGCAGAAGAGGACGATCGCGCCGACCCTGTCCCAGATTTAAGCTCACATTCTAACCCTTTTTCTAGCGACAGTGCCGGGATGGCAGCTTATGCTGAGACTCCCGACTCGCTAGACATCGACGACTTTGCAGACTCAGACTTTGGAGACCCTTTTGCCTTAGATGACGGAGGGTTTGATGCTGCTGACGTGTCTAGCAGCAAAGTGTCTGGGAAACAGGCACCTTACTCAGGAGATTCGTTTTCAGAAGCTCCGACTCAGATGCTCAACGGTCAAAGTTTTGCCTCTTCAGACATCGGGAATTCCTTCGACTCGAACCAAGTAGACTCCCCCATCGGGCCCTCCGACAATTTTGGCGAACCTTTTGCTGGGTTCGATTTGCCAGACGAACTCGACGGGAACTCCGACTACGACTACCAAGCCCCGCCCCAGAGCCGCCAAAATCACGCTCATAGCGCAGATCCTGCAGAAGAGGAAGACCCCTTTGCCGAGGCGATGCCCTCGTCGGGTTTCGGGTCTTCTCAACCTCAAAACAAGCAGTCGAATACCGGCGGGTCGGACTACTCGTCAAACTATTCGCTGGCTGAAGACGAAACGCTGTTGATGGGAGGTGCTGTCCCCAACTCTCAAAGTCAAAGGTCGAGCCGGGAAAAATTTAATTCGGTCGATCGATCCTCCGCCAACAACAACGGTTACGGCGACTCGGAACCCCCGGCATTTGGTTCTATAGACAGCTTCGAGTTAGATGCTTTTGATGACGATGCTTTTAGCGATTCTTTCTCTTTCGACGACAACGAACAAGCGACAGCTTTCGGGGCGACGGAGAAGAACAGCAGCGGTTGGTCGTCAAAAGCTGCGAACGCTCAACAACACAGCGACTTTTTAGACGAATTTGACGAGTTTGACGATTTGGGCAATTTGCCGGACTTTGACATCTCAGAAGATGCCAGCAGTTCGATGCTAACTAGAAATAATACCAATTTCGGCAACTCGACCAGCGGCATGATGGGAACGACAGGCAGCGGCCTGGACTTTGACAACAGCGATGGCTCAGCAATTCGGGATGACGAGATATTTAGCATAAACGGCCCGGCTGATTCGTCAGTGCCGAGTTTTGCTCCCACAGAAACAGAGGCGGTCGATACTTCGGTGACGGTAGAACAGGGGGGACTGGCTTTCTTGGAAAATGCCCCTTTGTTTACAAAACAGTTGTACACGGCAATCGGGGCAGGGCTGGTTTCTCTGGTAGCTGTGGCTTTCGTCACCAACATTGCCTCCTATCAAGCTCTGCGGCAAGACAAACCGGAGGCGATCGTTTACCTGCGCCAAACAGGCTGGGTAATGACTGCAGCAGCAGGCTTTACGAGCTTTTTAACTTCTTGGGGGATCGGCCAGTTGATCGCCAAGCAGGTGCGCAAGTCCTCGGACAATTTGCAAGCTCAGTTCGATGCCGTATCTCAAGGAACTTTGGACGCTCGCGCTACGGTTTACTCGGAAGATGAATTTGGCAAAATGGCTGCTAAATTCAACCACATGGCGAAGGTCATCCAAACCACGATTAGCGATACCAGGCGCAAGTCTGACGAGCAGGAACAGGCAAAAGAAGACTTGCAGCGCCAAGTGATTCGCTTGCTAGACGACGTGGAAGGAGCGGCTCGGGGTGACTTGACGGTGACTGCGGAAGTGACCGCAGACGTTTTGGGTGCTGTTGCTGACTCGTTTAACTTGACTATTCAAAATCTGCGCGAAATCGTCCATCAGGTGAAGCAGGCGGCGAGGGAGGTCAGCAAAGGCGCTACGGATAGTGCTAAGTTTGCGGGCGATTTGTCTTCCGACGCGCTGCGGCAAGCTGAGGAACTGGCGGCAACGCTGAATTCGGTGCAAGTCCTCACCGACGCGATTCAGCGGGTCGCAGAGAGCGCTAGAGAGGCGGAAGAAGTGGCCAGGGGCGCGGCAGCAACGGCTCTGAAAGGGGGCGAGGCTGTGGAGCGGACGGTGGCCGGGATTTTAGAAATTCGAGAAACAGTAGCAGAAACCACTAGAAAAGTCAAGCGGTTGGCGGAAGCTTCTCAAGAAATTTCTAAGATTGTGGCTTTAATTGCGACGATCGCCTCCCGGACGAATTTGTTGGCCCTCAACGCCAGTATTGAGGCGGCGAGAGCTGGGGAAGCGGGCAGGGGTTTTGCGATCGTGGCAGACGAGGTGCGACAATTGGCAGACCGATCGGCTAAGTCTTTGAAAGAAATCGAACAGATCGTGATGCAGATTCAAAGCGAAACCGGCGCGGTAATGACGGCGATGGAAGAAGGGACGCAGCAGGTTATTGAGGGGACAAGATTGGCAGAACAGGCGAAGCGATCGCTTGAAGATATCATTCAAGTAACTAACCGAATTGACGTGTTAGTGCGATCGATTACTGCCGACACTGTAGAGCAAAACGAAACAGCTCGCGCGGTAGCTTCTGTGATGCAAGCGGTGGAATTAACTGCTCAGGAAACATCCCAAGAAGCGCAGCGAGTTTCCGGTGCTTTGCAAAACTTGGTAGGCGTTGCTCGCGACCTTTTGACATCGGTGGAAAGATTCCGAGTAGAAACCGCAGAAAGACAATAATTAAGTGTCTAATGCTTTTTTATCGGCTGATTTACCAGCACATTGGTGGGGCAATGATGGCATAGAAAAAGCAACCTCGCAGTCTGGAAACCGCTGCGGGGCTGCTAATTCAACACCTAAACAAAGTAGGAGTTGCACAGATGGACGATAACATAGTAGAGGTAATACCGGGCATCTTTGGTGAAGTTCAGCCGACGGGCTGTATTATCTCTAGCCTAACCAAATCTAGTATGGGGTATGCCAATAAAAGACTTCGCATTAACGGTGAATGGAAAACGTTTACTGTCCACCGTTTAGTATTAAAACATTCATTAGATCGGCAGCTCAGACCCGAATACTTTGCTTGGCACACTTGCGATGTCCGCAACTGCATTAATCCTAACCATTTGTGGGAAGGTTCTAGGCTGAAAAATTCTCAATATAGGTTTAAAAAAGGACGTATTAAAAATGTCGGAAGTACATCTGCGCCGACACCTCAAAAACAACTGCGAGGCAGAGAAATAATTCCTGGTATTCGGACCCAAATACAGCCGAACGGCTGCATGATTTGTACCTTGGCGGCGAAAAGAAGTGATGGTGGCGCCATTAAGGGTACTAAAATTAATGGTAAAACAAAAAGTTTCTACCCTCACAGACTTGTACGGGAACATAAACTGCGAAGGCCTGTCAAACCCGGTTATTTTGCGTGTCACAGTTGCGGCATCGCGGTTGTGTCAATCCAGACCATTTGTGGGAAGGAACCCCCGCCGATAACTCCCGCGATGCTATAGAAAAAAACCGCTTTCCTTTCGTTCCATCTGTCAACCGCAAACTCAAACCCGATCGGGTGCGGGAGATTCGCTATCTTGTAAGTGAGGGCATCTCGAAAACAAAAATAGCCAGGACATTTGCGATATCTCGCAGTCAGATTATTCTCTTGGCAAGGGGCGAGATATACAAAGAGATTCTCTAAAACTACTAACATAGACTCAATACAATAACGCTTAAAATCAGGAATAAAACTATGCTGCCGGAGCAACAACAGAGGATAATGGGCTACTTTATTGAGGAGGCAAAAGACCACCTCAATACGATCGAACAAGGCTTGCTGAATCTGCAAACCACGATCGAAGACCCAGAACTGGTCAACGAAGTATTTAGGGCCGCTCACTCTGTCAAAGGAGGAGCAGCAATGCTGGGGCTGACCAGCATTCAGCAAACAGCTCACCGACTAGAAGATAGTTTTAAAGTTTTAAAAGAGTGCAGCGTTAAAGTAGACCAACAGCTAGAGTCCCTTTTCCTGCGAATTTTTGACACATTGCAAGGGCTGTTAGAGCAACTGTCGGGGCCTTTTGGGCTGACAGAGGAATTGGGAGAACAGATGGTTCGAGAATTAGAACCAGTATTTGAAGAACTCAACGGGCACTTGGGGGGACTCGTCGGATACGGAGAACACGATTTAGACGAGAGCAGCCTGCTGCCATTACCCGAAAAAGTTATGGCAGGAATGGGAATCGGGGCGTTTGGCTCATCGAGGACTTTTGCGGACTCGGGATCATCGGTTTACGCACCTGATGCCAGAGCAACAGAAGACAGCGCGCTGCAGCTAGTATTTGACTCGGACGTGCCGGCGAGGATGCGGGAACTCCTGCAAGAGTTCAAACAGCCCGAAGGGCCAGAAAGCAGGCGGCAACTCAAGAACATTTGTCGGAACTTGCTCAGGGCGGGGGAAGAATTTGACCTGCCCTGCTGGATAGAATTGATCCAAGCTGTATCCAAGGCGATCGCCAACCCAGAAAATAGCTACCGCACCTTAGCCCCAACGGTGATCAAAGACATCAAACAAGCGCAAGAACTGGTAGTTTCGGGTCTAGAATCGTCGATCGCACCGAGCGCAAAACTTCTGGCGCTTCAGCCGGCTGTTGTGTTTCCAGAAACGGATTTTGAAGATTTGCTGGCATTCGCTCAACCGGGTACATCGGGGACAAATGCGGTTACTGTTGAGGATGCGGCCTGGGATCTGGTGGGCTCTGGCGATGCCCAGGATGGATTGAACAAGTTGCTGCCGAATATTTCTGGGCTGAGCATAGACGAGCTGTTCGACCAACTCGACAGCGGCGAGAGCAACGATTATAGCGGCAGTCGATCGCCCCAGTTCGACGATTCCGCCTTCGCAGAATCGGATATAGAGATGAGTGCTTTTAGAGGCTCGACCCGCAGCGGCCCGGAAGTGGGCGTGGCAGAACTCAACACTTTAGCTGACTTGTTTGACGGCGAGTCCCCGGATCTCGACGGCGCTTGGGAAGAACAAGAAGACCTCGACTATGCCCAGTCTTCTAGGATATCGGCGGGAATGCTGGAGTCAGACGATGACAATTCCGGCGATTTTACTGATTTGTTATTTGACGAATACGATGCGGAAAGTTCGGAAACGAAGACCTCGCCTCCGCTTGACGACCTGACGACTTTGTTTGGGGAGGATTTGCTGTTTGCAGACGAGCCAGACGGTTCGGCGGTAACTGCCGGTCAGAACAATGGGGGTTCGAGGCAGCAGCTAATTGGCAAACAGCTTGAAAAGGGTAACGGCAGGGGCGGTTTGGCTCGGTCAGACGGCACGGTTCCCCCAGCCAGGGGACAAGCTGACGAAGATGCTCTGGGTACGCTTTTGGACGAAGTGGCCGCCCAAACTTCTGCTGTGGTTGCGGACGATGCTGATTTAGATAACTTGTTCGGCGATGAGGGCGAATCTGAGGCAACGGCTGTGCCGGCAATCTCTTCGGATTTTTCTCTCAACCCTGACGCTTTCGATGCAGAATCGAACGAGCCTGCAGCAGGCGGCGGCAAGGATTCAGCGGATGCCGAAGCGCTCGAACTGCCTGAAATAGATGATTTCGAGTTGCTCTCGGAGCTTGGCGAGGACTCGGATTTGAGCGAGCTGTTGGGGATTGCTTCTAGTTTCCTTTCTTCAGAAGACGAAGGTGGGGAAAGCGGGGGCGATCGATATCTAGCTGCTGGCATCGCACAAAATGAGGAAATTGGTAGCGTTCTTGACATGACATCAAATTCGGATTTAGATATCTCTGCGGATGGAAATTGGCTAGAAGATGCTTTCGGCCTGGAAGACGAGTCTATGCAGTCGGTCAACCTCGATCTGGACGATACGGATTTAGATGCGCTGTTTGGGGATATGACCTCGGGTTCGATTTCTGGGGACGAGCAGACTGTGCGGGATGGGCAAGGAGTGGCTACTTCCCAAGAGGCGGCGGATTTGGCTGAGCTGTTCGGTTCTGTACCTACGGGTACTGAGTATGACGGGGAAGCTTCGGGGCAAGCCGATGAGCGCTGGCTGAATTCAAATGGGGGTTCAGAATTGCTGGGTGCGGATGTGGGATTTGATGAGGGCGACTTAGGGAGTTTGTTCGAGAACAATGCTGCGGCTGTTTCCGACAAAGGCTTGGCAAATTCGGCAGCGGTTGAACTTGGGGCTTTGTCCGATCGTCCTGATGCGGAAATTTCAAGTGTCGAGTCTGATGAGGGTTTAGGTTTCGATTTGTTGGAGGATATGTTTGGAGAAGGCATGGGGCAGCAGGGCGATGCTGTCGCGGCGGGAGATGAGGGCGCGGCTGTTGATGCCGAGGAATTGTCTGCCCAACTTCCCGAGGGTTTGTTCGACGAGGTGGGTGCGGATTTGTTCGATCGACTCGAAACAGATACCGCTGGCTCGTCCGAGGGCGAGGATGATTTGTTTGATGCGCTGGAAACGGATTTTTTGAGTGCGGATTTAGAGGCGCTGCCTGCAGCATCTCTCGATCGTATGTTTGATGATGGCGATGCTGACTTGCTCTCAGCGATGGAAACCAAGGCCGCTCTCAACAGCGAAGAGTTGGAGGGTTTTGATGATTTGTTGGATTCGATCGATGCTGAGGTTCTGGTGACTTCGGAAATGACGGCGGGCTTTTGGGACGCTGACGAGGAGCCTGTCTCGGTCGATGCCTCGGAGTTGGAAGAGGGCTCGCTGGCAGACTTTTTTGGCGAGGCAGAATCAGGTGCTGAGGATGGCGAAGGCAATTTTGACGATTTAGAAGCACTGTTAATTGCAGGGGGTGCTGGGGCTGTAATAGCAGCTTCTGGGGGGACAAATCAGAGTCCGGTAAATACAGAAGTTTTCTCGGATCTCGAAGAACTCCTCAGCGAGAGCGCAACTATGCCGGAAATGCCTGCACCGACGACAACTGCCAGTAAAGCTCTGCGCGCTGCTGCCGATGAGAGCGACGACGAATTTGGCGATTTGGAAAAACTGCTCGAAGATCCAAAGGACGGCGGTCGCCAAGGGGAAGCCAATATCGGGCCGTCAGCGCTCAACAGAGGAAGGCGGAATGCCCGCGCGGGCGGGTTCGGCGACCAGACGATGCGGGTGCCGGTCAAGCAACTGGACAACCTCAGCAATTTGATGGGGGAACTGGTGGTGAACCGCAACAGCTTGGAGCAAGACCAAGAACGGATGCGGCAGTTTTTGGACAATTTGCTGCACCAGGTGACGCTGCTGAGCGATGTGAGCCAGCGGACTCAGGATTTCTACGAGCGGAGTCTTTTGGAGATTGCTTTGCTCGCCAACCGGCAGGGACACCGATCGGCCTGGCGCTCTGAGGATTCGGCCCACACCCGGGAAAGTGCCTGGAGACCGGAGGAAATGGACAGGTTTACTCCTTTCCACAGTTTGGCTCAAGAGATTATTGAGCTGATCGTGCGGGTGCGGGAGTCGGCGGCGGACATTGAGTTTTTGGTGGATGAGGCCGATCAGGTGACTCGCCAACTGCGGCAAGTCACGACTCAACTGCAAGAAGGTTTGACTCGCGCCCGGATGAAGCCGTTTGCCGAGACGACGGACAGGCTGTTCCGGGCGGTGCGGGAAATTGCGATCAAGTGCGGGAAGCAGGCTCAGTTGCAGGTTGAGGGTAAGGATATTTTGATCGACAAGATGATTGTGGATCAGCTTTATGACCCGATGACTCACTTGGTCAACAATGCGATTACTCACGGGATCGAAGCGCCGGAGGTGCGTCTGGCGGCTGGGAAGCCTGCTGTCGGCAGGATTACCATTCGCGCTTTCCACCAAGGGAACCAAACGGTGGTTTCGGTTTCTGACGACGGGGCGGGAATTGACCCGCAAAAGGTGAAGGCGAAGGCGATCAAGCAGGGTATGCTGACGGCGGCTCAGGCTCAGAGGATGTCTCGCTCCGAAGTTTACGATTTGCTGTTTATGCCCGGTTTCAGCACTCAGGAACAGGCGACGGAGTACGCCGGCCGGGGGGTCGGTATGAATGTGGTGCAGACTTCGTTGCAGGAGATTCGGGGCACTGTGTCGATCGATTCCACGATCGGCAAAGGGACTGTGTTTACGATCCGTTTACCTCTGGTGTTGAGCATTTCTAAGGCTCTGACTTGCATTAGCGATCGCGCTCGCATTGCTTTCCCGATGGATGGGGTCGAGGATATGATCGATGTGCCTCGCGATCAGGTGACGACGGGGGCGGACGGTTTGCCTTGCATTGAGTGGCGGGGTTCGGTTTTGCCGTTCCGGCCGCTGCGGGATTTGCTGGGTTACAACCGCCATTTGGGTCGGGGCAGTGTTTACGGGTTTAATACTGACGATGACATGATTTCGGTGATCGTGCTGCGGTCTGCTGGCAATTTCTTGGCGGTGCAGGTGGATCAGGTTTCGACGGAACAGGAAATTGTGATCAAACCGTTGGAGGGGCCGGTGCCGAAGCCGATCGGGATTGCTGGAGCCACAGTGCTCGGGGACGGCCGGATCGTGGCAATTGCGGACGTTCTGGAGCTGATCGATTTGGCTACCGGAAGGCTGCGGAAGGACACTGGCGGTACGCTTTGGGATGAGGGCGATCGGATTGCTGCGGAGGCGGAAATTGAGAAGACTGAGCCGACTGTGCTGATCGTGGATGATTCGATTACCGTGCGATCGCTGTTGTCGATTACTTTCGAGAAGTCTGGCTATCGTGTGGAAGAAGCTCGCGACGGTAAGGAAGCTTGGGAAAAGATGAAATCTGGTCTGCCTTGCGATATCGTTTTCTGCGATATTGAGATGCCGAGAATGGACGGTTTGGAACTACTTTCTCGGATGCAGAAGGATGCGGTTTTGTGTGAATTGCCGATCGCGATGCTAACTTCTCGCGGTGCTGACAGACACCGCCAAATGGCTTACAGTTTGGGCGCGAAGGGCTATTTCACTAAGCCTTATTTGGAGGAGCAATTGCTTGATGCTGCTTCTCGGATGTTGAAAGGTGAGGTTGTTGGTGCTCCGGTTGTTGTTTAATCTCATTCATCTGCGTTTATCTGCCTATATCAGCGGTTGAAAAAAGAAGAATTTCTTAACCGCTGATGAAAATCGATTGACGCGGATTAACGCAGATTTAGATATTCATCTGCGTTATCTTAAACACGGAAACGGAGGACACGGCAATGCCGTGTCCCTACCTCAAAATAATCCATCAAACTCGATTAGAGATGTAACCATCGCCCGATTAATTGTAGGGAAACGGCACTGCCGTATCCTGATTTTGGGTAATATTAATTCCCATGCCACCGGATTTGATATTACAGCCCGCAGAAACTTTGGGTTTTGGTGATAGGCTGGGAAAGTGGGGTGTCACGGAGGGCGATCGAAGTTATTTATGGATGCTAAAGAACTTTTAGAAAAATACGCTGCAGGCGAACGAAGCTTTACAAAAGCACAGTTAAGCGGGATAGATCTCAAAGGGGCAGACTTGAGTGGAATAGA
This sequence comes from Microcoleus sp. Pol7_A1, assembly GCF_036701085.1. NCBI lineage: Bacteria > Bacillati > Cyanobacteriota > Cyanophyceae > Oscillatoriales > Microcoleaceae > Microcoleus > Microcoleus sp. Pol7_A1. Next base: position 76,116 of record NZ_JAUBQD010000001.1, on the reverse strand, counting down.
CCTACGCGGTGCAAATTTGACGGGAGCTGAGTTGAATGAGGCAACTCTGAACAAAGCAAGCCTCTATGGAGCAAACTTCAGTAGAGCATCCCTGATAGGAACAAACTTAATCGGGGTGACAGGTAATAGTGCCAACTTCTGTTTTGCAGACCTCACCAGTGCTGACTTGAGTAGGGCAGACCTCACCAGTGCCAATTTGAGAAATACTAAGCTGGACAATGCAAACCTGAGTGATGCCCAATTAATCTCTGTATGGTTAACTACAGCCTCCTTGAAGGAAGTAAATTTAAAGAGAGCAAATCTGAGCGGCTCAAATTTCACGAGGGCAAATTTGACAGGAGCACAATTGAGTCAAGTGAACTTAGGTAATGCTAGTCTCGAAGATGCCAATCTCCAGAAAGCCCAACTTCGAGGTGTCAATCTCTCTGCACTTAACTTATCAGGCGTGAATCTGACTGAGGCGGATATTAGTGCAGCAGACCTCACAGGGACAAATTTGAAAAAAGCCTGTCTGGCAGGGGCAAATCTAGAAAAATCTAGTCTTAAACAAGCAACTTTGATGCTAGCAAGTTTGGAGGGAGCCAATCTTAAGAAAGCAGACTTGAGTGATGCTCAAACCTATGGTTGGAATATTAAAAATGCAGATTTCACTGAGGCGATAATGCCCGATGGAGAAATCTACCAACCAGAAATCTCAGAACCAGAAATCGACAACAAACCGGAAACCTCTCAACAAGAATCCCAACAAGTGACATCTATGACGCGCAAAATTATTCGTACTGACAAAGCACCGGCACCCGTGGGCCCTTACAATCAAGCGATCGCCGCAACGGGCACTATGCTGTTTGTAGCTGGTCAAATTGCGATCGACATTAGACTAAACGATATTGTCTACACCGACGATGTGGCAAAACAAACGGAACAAGTTATGGCAAATCTCGAAGCCATTCTCACAGAAGCCGGCGCTACTTGGTTGGATGTGGTAAAAACTACGGTTTTCCTCAAAGATATGAATGATTTTGCCGCTGTGAATGCGGTTTATGCGAAATATTTTGATGCGGAAACTGCACCGGCGCGCGCTTGTGTGGAGGTTTCGCGTTTGCCGAAAGATGTGTTAGTTGAAATTGACTGTATTGCTGTGATTTGATTTAAGATCAATTCCGGTGGCACTGGAATCACAGGCAACGGAGGACACGGCAATGCCGTTTCCCTACCCCAAAACGATCGATATTCGTCTATTAAAGAGGTAATCATCCCCCGATTAATTGTAGGGAAACGGCACTGCCGTGTCCTGACTGTAGGTAATATCTTTATATTTTATTCAGTCCGCGCAGGCGGACTTCGTTTGTGTAGTTGCGGTTTCAACCGCCGAATGATAAAAGAGGTAACTTTATATTTGATTGAGTCCGCTAGGAGTGAAGTTAATTTGTGTAGTTGCGGTTTCAACCGCCGAGGGTAAAGTGCGCGAATGTATTAACTTCTACAGCCGATCGCACTCTTGTCGATCTGTCGCTGTCGCGCACCTACTCTCAAATCAATCTGAAACAATCAGATTTAATCTCAACTAGCAATTAGCAATTACTAATCACCAGTTACCAATTAGCAATTAGCAATTACTCTACAAGTAATTACCAATTACCAACCGTAAACTATTTATTCAGCGCTTCGCGGGCGGCTACCGCTTCGTCGGGATGAATATTCAAGCGGGTCAAATTAATTCGACCTTTATTGTCAATTTCTCGCACTTTGACAATCACTTCATCGTTCACAGCTAACTCGTCTTCCACTTTGCCAACGCGGTAGTCCGCTAACTGGGAAATGTGAATCATTCCTTCTTTTCCGGGCAAAATTTCCACAAAAGCGCCGATCGGAATAATTCGAGTTACGCGGCCGACATAAACGTCTCCTGCATTCAACTTGCGCGTCATGCCTTGGACAATGTTGTAAGCCCGCTGAGCTTTTTCGCTGTCGTTGCCAGCAATTGTCACGGTTCCGTCATCTTCGATGTCAATTTTGACACCAGTTTCTTCGGTGATGGCTTTGATCGTTTTGCCACCTGGTCCAATTACCAAACCGATAAATTCTGGATCGATTTTCAGGGTTAGCAAACGCGGTGCAAACGGCGACATTTCCTTGCGGGGAGTGTCGATGGTTGCCAGCATTCTTTCTAAAATGTGCAGTCTGGCCGGTTTGGCTTGGCGGATGGCGGTGGCAATCACATCTAAGGGCAAACCTTTGATTTTCATGTCCATCTGCAAAGCAGTAATCCCGGTGTCGGTACCGGCTACTTTGAAGTCCATGTCGCCTAAAAAGTCTTCAATTGCCTGAATGTCAGTCAAAATTCGGACTTCATCGCCTTCTTTAATTAAGCCCATTGCCGCGCCGCTGACGGGTTGGGAAAGGGGAACGCCTGCATCCATTAATGCTAGCGTTGAGGCGCAAACTGAACCCATTGAGGTCGAACCGTCGGAAGAAAGGATTTCTGAAACTACGCGAATCACGTAGGGGAAATCTTCTTTGGATGGCAAAACAGGCAGTAAAGCGCGTTCTGCGAGGGCTCCGTGACCGATTTCTCGGCGTCCGGGCGATCGCATCGGCTTGGTTTCTCCCACGGAAAACGGCGGGAAATTGTAGTGATGCAAGTAGCGTTTGTCTTGCTGCGGGTGCAAGTCGTCTCCTAAGTCTTGGGCGTCGCCCGGGGTTCCCAGGGTAGCTGCTGACAAGACTTGGGTCAACCCCCGATTGAACAGCGCACAGCCGTGTACTCGCGACGGCAGCACGCCTACGCGACAAGAAACGGGTCGCACCTCGTCTAGCTTGCGGCCGTCTACGCGGACGCCATCTTCGAGGATTTGCTTCCGCATCATTTTTTTGGTAACGTCTTTGAAAACGTTGCCGATCGCCTTGCTGTTGGCGGTGGCCGCTAGTTTTACCGGATCGTCTTCCGAGAGTTCGGCGATCGCAGATTCGACTTCATTTGCCTTAACTTCGTCCAAAGCTGCATTCCGTATTGTTTTGTCTTTTTCAAATCTTGACAAAATGATGCGGATGGGTTCTTGGGCGCGATCGCGAATAAAGTTTTCCAGGGCCGAGTCTAGGGATGGCCGTTCCTCTACCACCAAATCGATGCCCAATTCCGCCATAATTTCGCGCTGGGCTTGAATCAAGTCACAGGCTGCTTCATAGCCGAAGTCGATCGCCTCGATGATATCCTGTTCCGGCAATTGGTTCGCGCTGGCTTCCACCATGATTACTCCATCAGGAGAACCGGCTACCACGAGATCCAACTCGCCTTCTTTGATTTCGCTGTAAGTTGGGTTGATGATGAAATCGTCCCCTACCAAACCGACTCGCACTGCCGCCATCGGCCCGTAAAACGGCATTTTCGCCAGCAGTATCGCCACCGAAGCCCCCGTCACCGCCAAAACGTCCGGCGGTACTTGTTCGTCCATCGAAACCGTTGTTGCTACAACTTGGATGTCATCTCGCAGCCAGCTTGGAAATAGCGGGCGCAGCGGTCGATCGATCAAACGGCCTGTCAAAGTCACTTTTTCTGGGGGACGCCCTTCCCTGCGCAAAAATCCACCGGGAATTTTACCGCCAGCGTAGAGTCTCTCTTCGTAATCCACCAACAGGGGCAGGAAATCAATTCCCTCTCTCCCCTGCGATCGAGTCGCTGTCACCAAAACCGCCGTGTCACCCGACTGAATCAAAACTGCACCGCCTGCTTGAGGCGCTAGTAAACCAATCTTCAGTCTAATATCCCGTCCATCGAAGGATATTGACTTGTCTATCTCTACCATGTAGCACTGCTTCCTTATCTACCACATTCTTTCTCTGTCGGGATCGTAACATTACCACAGGAGGTTTGAGACTCCGACGCCAAAAGACAGGGATAATCGCCTCGCGATCGACTGTGGGCGCCTCGATTGTAAGCATTTATACTCGAAATTATTTTTTGCAGTCTGGGGTCGATTCTCCGGTCGATCGCCCGCTAAATGCCTGCCATAGATGGTACTATGAATTTTCATTTGGGAATTGGGACGTTGAAGGAAGAAGGAAGAAGGATTTAGTTATCTAGGACTGGGAATAAGCCGTAAGGTACTTATGTTGCACCCTACAGATACAGGTTCTACTTAAGTCCTGTCTGGCTCAAAATATCCTTTGTTTGTTTAAAAATTTATTCGTAAATCCCATATAAATGTTGTAGTCAGCCTCTAACTTAAATAAAAATATCAGGGTAAAAAAATGGCAATTTTACACGGCAGTTGGCAAGTTGAAAATGATAATAGTTGCTTATTTATTTGGGGAGAAACTTGGCGAAAAATAGAGGCGATTGACACCCTAGAATCGGGGATAAATCTACCGCATCCCTTAGCCATGACCGAAGCTGAATTTAAGACTTTCCTAAATTCATTGCAGCAGTCAGGAAAACTCAACTGGCAATTACCGGAAACCGCAGAAACTCCACCGGAAAAAAGTAAAAAAACTAGGCGATCACCCAAAACTCAAAACGCAGCAGAAATTCCCTCCCAAAACTTCTCTATTCAAAGGGAAATTCGGGCGATCGCACTTCCGACCAAAATCTCAGAATCCAACGCAAATCTGATGCCGCAGCACTCAGCAGCAGCACTTGAAGAATCGGCCAAAACCGAGGAAATTTACCTTTATCCCTGGCAAGTCGAGGGTTTTTGTCTCAACCCTCAAGCAGCTTTTGTTTTCTTGCAATCACTACCGCTTAACAGCACGGAACCAGACTCTTTCGTCGGCTCAGATTTGCGTTTTTGGTCTCATATTGCTAGGTGGAGTTTGGATTTGTTGGCTAGATGCAAATTTTTGCCGGGATTGGAGAAACAGTCGGACGGTTCTGCTATTGCTAAATGGCAACCGCTGTTAGATAGTTCTACAGACATACTCCGCCTCGCCACTTTTGTCAAGCAAATGCCGACGGCTTGCCGAACATATCAATCGAAGGAAGAAGGAAGAGGGAAGAAGGAAGAAGGAAGTTCGGCAACGGATTCTGTAACGGATGTAACGGATGTCAGTTCGATGTCCGTCGGAAGAAGGAAGAAGGAAAAAGGAAGAGGGGAAAAGGAAGAAGAATCGAGTCAATTGCCTTTAGCGGTGGATTTGCCGATGGGGGCGGAGGAATTGGTGTTAGGCTTTTTGAGCAGTATTGTAGATAGTCAAGTGCGATCGGCTGGTAGCTCTACTTTAGACATCAAAACAGTTTCTCCTGTGCGCGAATGGCTGCAAGCTTTGCAGCAAGAATCTGGGATAGTTCAAGTAGAAACAGCAGCTTTAGAAAACTTGGCAACCAAGCTGAGTGCTTGGACTGCACCGCTGCAAAACCAATTATCTCAACAAAGCCAATTTCGCACTTGCTTTCAACTCATACCGCCGTCTCCTGGTAAAGCCAACTGGAGTTTAAATTATTGCTTGCAAGCAGCAGATGAAGCGGAATTTTTGGTAGAGGCGACAACTATTTGGAACAACTCAGTCGAGCGTTTGGCTTATGCGGGGCGGACAATAGAATTGCCTCAAGAAACTTTGCTCAGCGGCTTGGGTTTAGCCTCGAAACTTTATCCGTTAATTGAACCGAGTTTGCAAGCCCAGCGGCCTCAATCTTGCCAATTAAATCCCCTGCAAGCTTACGAGTTTATTAAGTCTGTAGCTTGGCGGTTTGCTGATAGCGGGTTGGGCGTGGTTTTGCCGCCGAGTTTGACAAAGGCAGATGGTTGGGCGAGTCGTTTGGGTTTGAGCATTCAAGCGGAAACTCCGAAAGTGCATCCGGCGAAAGGTGGGCTGGGATTGCAAAGTCTGCTAAATTTTAAGTGGGAATTGACGATCGGCGGACAGCGCATTTCTAAGGCAGAGTTTGACAGATTGATCGCGTTGAATTCGCCTTTGGTGGAAATTAACGGCGAGTGGGTAGAGTTGCGCGCGCCGGATGTGAAAGCGGCTCAAACTTTTTTTGCCAGCCGCAAAGAGCAAATGACTCTTTCTTTGGAGGATGCTTTGCGTTTGGCGTCGGGCGATTCTCAGACGATCGAGAAATTGCCTGTGGTGAATTTTGAGGCGACGGGTCAACTTCAGGAATTGTTGAATACTTTGAGCGATAATCAAGCCGTAAGTGCGATCGCAACTCCGGCTAGTTTCCGAGGACAATTGCGGCCTTATCAAGCGCTAGGAGCAGGCTGGTTAGCATTCTTAGAACGCTGGGGTTTGGGCGCTTGTCTCGCGGACGATATGGGTTTGGGAAAAACCATCGAGTTAATTGCTTTTTTAGTGCATTTACAAGAAAAAGATTCCTTGGAAGCGCCGACATTACTGGTTTGTCCGACATCGGTACTGGGCAATTGGGAGCGGGAAGTCAAAAAATTTGGTCCGACGCTGAAAGTGTTAGTTCACCACGGAGACAAACGCGCTAAAGGAAAAGCATTTGCGACGGCAATTAAGGGAAAGGATTTAATAATTACCAGTTACGCGCTGGTGTTTCGCGATGCCAAGGAATTTCAAGGCATTAAGTGGCAAGGATTGGTTTTAGATGAAGCGCAAAATATTAAAAATTCCGAGGCGAAGCAGTCGCAAGCGGTGCGGCAAATCGAGGCATCTTTTAAAATTGCGCTGACGGGAACTCCGGTGGAAAATAGACTGCAAGAATTGTGGTCAATTTTGGAGTTTCTCAATCCTGGCTATTTGGGGCCGCGCAATTTCTTTCAGCGCCGATTTGCAATTCCGATCGAGAAATACGGAGATAGGGAATCATTGCAGACTTTGCGATCGCTCGTTCGGCCTTTCATCCTCCGCCGCCTAAAAACTGACAAAGAAATCATCCAAGATTTGCCCGAAAAACAGGAGATGACTGTATTTTGCGGGCTGGCTGCTGGACAGGCGGTATTATATCAGAAAATAGTCGAAGAGTCAATAACTGAATTAGAATCAGCCGAAGGCATTCAGCGCCGAGGAATGATTCTGGCTTTGCTGGTAAAACTCAAGCAACTTTGCAACCATCCGGCTCTTGTGAAAGCAGAAGTTAAGCCGAAAGAATTGGGGATTAAGAGTCAGGAATCGGGGAAATTGCAGCGGTTGGTGGAAATGTTAGAAGAGGTTTTAGCAGAAGGCGATCGGGCTTTGATTTTTACTCAATTTGCCGAATGGGGAAAACTCCTGAAACCGCATCTAGAACAGCATTTAGGGCGAGAAGTTTTGTTCTTGTACGGAGGAATTAAGCAACAGCAGCGGGAAGAAATGATCGATCGCTTCCAGCACGACCCCCAAGGCCCGCCGATTATGATATTATCCTTAAAAGCGGGCGGCACAGGTTTGAACTTAACCAGAGCAACCCATGTTTTCCACTATGACAGATGGTGGAATCCCGCAGTAGAAAATCAGGCAACTGACCGCGTATTTCGCATCGGCCAAACCCGCAACGTGCAAGTCCACAAATTTGTCTGCACGGGCACGTTAGAGGAGAAAATACACGATATGATCGAGAGCAAAAAAGCTTTAGCCGAACAAGTGGTCAGTGCCGGTGAAAACTGGCTCACCGAACTCGATACAGACCAACTTCGCAATTTACTAATTCTCGATCGCAATGCTATTATAGAAACGGAAGAAGAATAATGTGTTTAATTTTCTTCGGTTTCTAGTGAGGACTTTACTTCTCAAAAATCCGAGGAATTACGCACTCTGACCACAGAAACCGGGTTTATTAGCAGAATTAAAGGTTAGAGTCCAGTTTTTTCGTAAAAAACCAGGTTTCTGACTCTCCTAGATAACTAAAGCTTTCTTCCTTCTTCCTTCTTCCTTCTTCCTTCTTCCTTCTTCCTTCTTCCTTCTTCCTTCTTCCTTCTTCCTTCTTCCTTCGGCTTATGATTGACAGAGAATGGTGGACACAACAGTGGTTAGATTTAATCAATACCTACCGCTTCAAAAAACGCTTAGAACGCGGCTGGCAATACGCGCGCGAGGGTAAAGTTCTCAGCATTAACTTCCCTAACCAAGAAGTAATCGCCGTAGTTCAAGGAACAGATCCCAAACCCTATCAAGTTTCTTTAGGGCTCGACACATTGAGCGATGAAGATTGGGATTATGTGATTGAAAATATGTCGCAAAGAGCAGTTTTTTCAGCTAAATTACTAGCAGGAGAAATGCCGCACAATATTGAAGATGTATTTGCCGCAGCAGGCAAAACGCTATTTCCGTTAAGCTTGTCAGATATTCGAGCGCGTTGTAGCTGTCCTGACCCCAAAAACCCTTGCAAACACATCAGTGCAGTATACTACTTATTGGGCGATCGCTTCAGTGAAGACCCTTTCGTACTCTTTCAATTGCGAGGCCGAACAAAAGAGCAAATTTTGACAGCACTCCGTCAAAGACGAGGTACGCAAGGCGAGGAAAATTCCCAACTCAACTCCGGGGAAAATTCCCCCGCTGCGAATTCTAAATTGCCGAAGGTCGATCGCTTTTGGGAATACAACCAGCAGCTAGAATCATCTCTAGTAGTAATTGTACCCCCACCGAGCAGCGAAACAGTATTAGATATCTTAGGCCCGATTCCCCTCGCAACCGACGGAAAAGGAACCGCTAGCAAATCATCGCCCGCATCTGAGGCGCTAAAACAGCATTTTGCCAAAATTTACCAAGCAGTTAGCCAGCAAGCAGTTTTAGCAGCACTAAAACGGGGCGAAGGAGATTAACTTTTTTTGTATGGCTATAGCCCTTGGGGCGACAATTTCTAATTGCGTTTAGCAGTAGAAGGCGGGTTTGTGAAGCGCAACCAAGTTGCCAAAGTGGCTACGGCGAAGATTGAAGCAAAGCTAAAAGTTAAGAAAGTCTCAAATGCTGACATAAGGCTGTTCCAATTTGGTGAACGAAGGAATCTTGCTATTTATTTTTATATCAGCATCGATCGAGCTTTTCAACCGATCGCGCACAAAGTTTTTAATGCTTAAAGCTTTGTAACATTCCATAAAACAACATTACAATCATTTCATATTATTGATAACTCCGATTAATTCCTGGGGGCGTTCGATCAAAAAATCGGGATTGTGTGCCGCCAAAGCTGACAGAGAATTAAAACCCCAACCGACAGCAATTACTTTAATTTTAGTTTTTTTAGCTGCTTCTATATCTCTAATTTCATCTCCCACATAAACGACTTGTTCTGGATTAATATTTTGTTTATTTAACCATCGATTAATTACTTTATGTTTTCCAAAAGTTGTTCCTGAATAAATAAAATCAAAGGTATCTTGCAACCCATTTTTTTCAAGCGAATCCCAAACATTTTCTCTAGAATTAGAGGTAATAATACCCAGTTGAAAACCGCTGTTTTTTAACTCTAACAAAACTTCTTTAATCCCGGTAAATAAATGAATATTCGGAATTTCACTTCGCAACTCTGCTTTCAGCTTTCTAATTAGCAGCGGGAATTTGAAGATGGAAATTCCCGAATACATCAGAATTTGCCAAGAATTTAAATTGCTAAGTTGAGCCAGTTCTTCTTTGGTTGCCGACTTAAAGCCAAATTCAACTGACAAACGGTTGGTTATGCTCAGAAGAATATCGATCGTATCTGCTAAAGTACCGTCAAAATCAAAAATAATTACTTTGGTCATTTATCAAAAAAATCAGGAATAGGTAATCCCTTCTATATTACCTATTCCCTCTTGCTTGTCAAAACAAATGATAGCAACGGCGGGATTTGCACCCGCATCTCCTGGTATGCTCCAAGGAATTCTATCATTTAAACTACGTTGCTGGTGGCAGCGAACCGAATCAAACGGTTGTCTCTCGCCTGTCGAGCGAGTGCTTTACCACTAAACTACACTGCCCCATTTTATTATACATTTTAAATGCAAATTTTGACATCAAACTTAATATTAATTGTAAATTATCTATCTCGCTTGTAGCTGAGTCTCGCTCCCCCCCTGATTCTTGCCCGCTAATCCCCCCTATTAAGCGGGAGACAAGAAGTCTCTTTTGTCACCCTTATTAAGAGGGATGGGAGGCGTATCGAGACAGAGAGATAAGCGAGAGTATGAAAGGAATTTAGTCTTAAGTTGATACCACTGGTGGAAAATGGAAAAAGCCACAAAAATATTAAATGACTGTTACCACTGCGACTCAGCATAATCTTTAAATAATTTACCATAAAAATAGCGTCCCTCATTTACTCCAGAATAAATTGGATCGCAAATCCGCGCGGCGGCATCGACAGCATCAAAGGGAGGTTGTACGCCGCGTTGCTGCATTGCTAAAACTTGAGGGTAAGGGTGCTGAAAACTAATCCATCCCGGATCGACAGCATTCATAAAAATTTTGTGTTTGGCATACTCTGAAGCGCAAGTGCGAGTCATCATGTTCAGCGATGCTTTTGCCATATTTGTATGCGGATGTCGCCAAGGTTTGTCGCTGTTAAATTGCCCTTCTTTGGAAGAAACATTTACAATATATTTGCCAGCTTCAGGAAATTTTTTCATCACCCGTTTGAGCCTGCTGTTAATCGCAAAAGGAGCGATCGCATTAATAACGTGAACTTCCAACATTTCCAAAATGCTCACCTCATCATCCTTCATCAGCCAACTGTTGAAAGGGCGCAAATCCACTTGTTGTCCGTCGCGATCGTACATTCCGGGCGGAAACAAACTAAAATCAGATGAATGTGATAATTGATTCTCTCGATCCAAGTTAAAAACCGTGGGGATTTCACTGTTGCGATTTGGAACAGAGTCTGTGAGAGATTTGGGGATATCGTCAGAAATATTGTGTGTCAAAAAGTGCGATGGCGCCAACAGCGGCTGAATCTCAGCAGGCAAAGCCTCCAAAGGCAGAGATTCAAAATCGATCAAATGCTGGTAAAATTCAGGAGGACGGCGAATTGTTTGAGCCGCATTATTGATAATAATGTCAATTCGCGGATAGCAGCAGACGAGGTGTTCTGCAAATCGCTCGACGCCCGCAATGTACCGCAAATCTAACTCATAAACTTGCAGGCGATCGCACCACTGGGCAAAATCCGCTTCTTTCGCATATCTCCTAGCAGCATCCCGAGCAAAACGAGTAGTACAAATTACAGCAGCACCAGCTCTCAACAACCTCAAAGTTACAGCATACCCAATTTTCACTCTCGCTCCCGTCACCAAAGCAAACAACCCATGCAAATTAGCAGTTTGTTTGCGTTTGGTCAAATTAAGTTCGCCGCACTTCAAACACAAACCCCGGTAAAAAAAATGTTGCTCTTGAAAACTCTCCTTGCAAACAAAACAGCGCTGCAGTTTATTCATTTTCAATTTCTCTTACTGTAAAGAATCTCAAGTCCAGCTACATCCGCTGCAATTAGCTTCCGCAAAAATCCCCCGATTATCGATATTAGCTTTTTTCATAATAGACCAGCTCAAATTAGTTCCCTTAAAATTAGCTCCGCTGAGATATGCGTTCAGGAAATTTGCTCTTTTCACAACAGCACCGCTCAGATTAGCACCAGCCAAAGTAGCTTTATTAAAATCAGCATCGCAAAGGTTGGCTCCAGTAACATCTGCTTGAAAAAAATCAGTATTTGTCAAATCCGTTCTCTCTAAATTAGCACCGCGCAAATTAGCTCCCATAAAACAAGCTCCTGCAAATTTACTCCACCGCAAATTAGCTCCTCCCAAAACCAACCCTTTAAAATTCCCGCCGTTAAAATTAGATCTAATTAGTTTAATCCCCGCCAGATTTGCTCTGGCAAAATTCACCCCGCCCAGGTTTGCCCCACTCAAATCCGCCCCGCTCAAATCAGCACCCGTCAAATCGGCCCCGCTCAAGTTCGCCCCGCAGAGTTTAGCTTTTTTCAAAATGCTTTGAGATAAATTAGCATCGCGAAAATTAACCGAGCGGAGGTTGGCTAAACTGAGATTAGCTGCTTGCAAATCAGCGCCGCTGAGATTGGAGAGGCTCAGGTTAGCTTCGGTCAAATCAGCATTTTTCAGATTAGTTAGTTCCAAGTTACTTTTAAATATTTTTGCGCCTCGCAGGTTGGCAGATGCAAAGTTCGCTCCTACTAAGGAATGGAAAATAAATAAGTTGACGAGTTATAGGTTATAATGAAAAAAGTGCGCTTATTGCAATTTTCACTCCTACAGAGAGCAACTCACAACGGATTTTTCTACTTAACTATTCTAATTTCCTTTTAAATCCATGTCTTATTCTAATTCAATTGAGTCAGAAATGAAAAAATTTTATAAATCCTTATCAGAAAAGGATAAAAGAAGGTATGCAGCTTTAGAAGCTCAAAAATTAGGATGGGGTGGAATTAGCTATGTAATGCAACTTTTGGGATGCAGTCGAAATACCATCATCAAGGGAATAGAAGATTTAGAGAAAATGGACGAATCGACACTAAATAATTCCAGAATCAGAAAGAAAGGAGGGGGAAGAAAAAGTATTCTGTCTACTCAAATTGGCATTGACGCAGCCTTTTTAGAAGTTTTAAAAAACCACACTGCCGGAGACCCAATGAATGAGTTAATCAAATGGACTAATTTGACGCATAAAGAAATAGCTTCTGGACTACGAGCAGCAGGTTTTACCATTAGTCTCCCATCCGTTGCCAAACTATTAAAAAAGCATGGGTATGTGAAAAGACAAGCTCAAAAAAAACAAACAATAGGAATTAATAAAAATCGGGACGCTCAATTTAAAAACATTGCTAGACTTCATGCAGAGTATATAGAAGCCAGCAATCCTATTATTAGCTTTGATACCAAAAAGAAAGAAGTTTTAGGAAATTTGTATCGTCCGGGAACTCTCTATACAAAAGAACCTGTCACTACTTTCGATCATGATTTTTGGAGTTTAGGTCACGGTAAAGTGATCCCACATGGGATTTATGATTCTCAACAAAACCGAGGATATATAACATTAGGAAACAGTAAAGATACCAGTGAATTCGCCTGTGAGTCTTTAAAAACTTGGTGGAATAATTATGGTAAAGCTACCTACCCTAACGCTAATTCTATCTTGGCTAAATGTGATGGTGGAGGTAGTAATAATGCTAATCATTATATTTTCAAAGAAGATTTACAAAAATTAGTTAATGAAATAGGAATTGAGATCAGAATTGCTCATTACCCTCCTTATACATCTAAATACAACCCCATAGAACATCGGCTTTTTCCTCATATTACCAGGGCTTGTCAAGGAGTAATTTTTACAAGTTTAGAATTAGTCAAAGCTCTCGTCGAAAAAACTCAAACTAAAACTGGACTATCTGTAGCTGTAAATATCCTTAATAAAGTTTATCAAACTGGTCGAAAGGTGGCTGATAATTTCAAAAATACTATGCAAATTGTTTTTGACGAATATTTGCCCAAATGGAATTATCGAGCCGTACCCCAACCTGAGTAATTCATTAAGTTATTTATTTTTCATTCCTAAGTTTGACTCTCTCAGGTTGGCTTTAGCCAAATTAACTCCGCTAAAATCTCCCCAACTCAACTCTACAAAGCCACCCAATAAAAGTAGATTTTGCACTCTCCATTTATTCCAAATTGCTGCACCTTTTTTGAGCAAAATTAGCTGTTCTTGCGCTCCAAACATCGCAGCCGCGAACGCACGCACCTGCTCGTCAGCATCGTCAAAAACGGCAATTGCTGCTTCTAAACCTTCTTCTCCATAGTTTAGGGCATCTGTGATTGCTGCCCGCCTTGCTTCAACTGACGGACTTGCTAAGCGCTGTTTGACTCCTGCTATGCCACCCAAGATAGCAGCATTAATTGGAGGCAAATTTTGACCGCCCAAAACTGCATCGTATTCTTTGGGTTCATTTGCTGACATTTGTTATTTGTTACGAATGACTGTTGACTGTTGACTGCTGACTGCTGACTAATGGCTAATGACTGCTGACTAATGACTATTGATTTGATTTGCCGTAGCATTTCGCCGCAGCATTTCCGGCTTAATTCGCCGCAGCGCCGAAGCTGTAAATCGGCGGTTCCACTCCTCGTCAGAAATGTCGGCCAATTCTGCAAGTGTTGGCGCTATGTTTTCAGGATAAGGCTCAAAGTCTGCAACATCAGTTGGTTTAGCAAAACGCTGATTCCAAGGACAAACATCTTGACAAATGTCGCAACCTGCTACCCAACCTTGTAAATTAGATGCAATTTCGTCGGGCAATTTTTCGGCTCGATTCTCGATCGTATGATACGCTATACACCGATCGGCATTAACCACAAAAGGCTCAGTAATTGCCCCCGTCGGACACGCCTCAATGCAGCGAGTACAAGTACCGCAATGTTCCGTATGGGACTCATCGGGCGCTAACTCCAAATTAGTCAAGATTTCGCCCAAAAACACCCAAGAACCGTATTCGCGCGAAATTACATTACCATTTTTGGCAATCCAGCCAATCCCGGCACGCTGCGCCCACATTTTATCCTGAATCGGCCCGGTATCAGCATAATACCGTGCTTCAATTCCCTCGCCTTGCGATCGCAGCCAATTTGCCAAAACCTTCAGTTTTTTGTGCAGAATTTTGTGGTAATCTCGGCCCCAGCCGTAGCGAGAGATTTTAGCATATTCGGAACCGCCCGGGCGTTGGTGAGGCGTGTAGTAATTGATGGCGACACATATTAAGGAATGCACCTCTGGCATCACCAATTGAATATCCTGACGTTTCGGGTTAGCCATCCATCCCATATCCGCTTGATAGCCTTTATCCAACCAAGCCTGCAATCTTTGTTTTTCTAGATCGAAATCCGCGTCTTTTGAGGCTATCCCGACTTTGTGAAATCCCAACTCAAGGGCTTTTTGCTTAACCAAATTGCTGCTAATTGGCGCTTTCATTTGACACCAGGCAAATATTTACCTTTTGTATTGACTATTTAGATTTTATATGATATGTGAAGCAACTTTAACGATCGGCTTCCTAAATAAACTACTTCGGCGCACGGTCTAGTGATGGCGATCGCTATTTACCAAACCATTGATTATAGTTTTATAACTCAGCCATATGTAATTTATATTTGCAAAAATTAACAAAACGTTACATACTTTTAATCAAGGCAGCTTGAGAGTCCCTAAATCAAGTACCTCACTAAAATCACAAATCTCACAAAATACACATGGCAGTTAGCATTCAATCAGCTCAATCTATTTTTTCCAACACTGAGATTGCTAGCATTGTTCCGGCTACCACCGAAGCATTTTACAAACTCAGCGTTGAAGACCAACTAGCCTTGCTCTGGTATGCCTACACCGAAATGGGCATTTCCATCACCGCAGCAGCACCGGGAGTAGCCAGCATGGCGCTTGTCGAAGGCATACTCAACGAAATCAAGCAAATGTCGCCGGCTGCTCAAAGCAAAACTATGTTTGACCTAGCCAGCAACGCAGACACCACGATCGGTCGGATTTACACTTCCTTGCGCGTCAACACCAAACTCGGTTTCTGGTACGAGTTGGGGCAGTTGATGAAACAGGGCCTTGTGGCTCCGATCCCCGCTGGCTATCAAATGTCTCCCGAAGCCACCACCGTTCTAGAAACAATCAAGAAACTAGATCCGGGTCAGCAAATTACCGTACTTCGCAACACCGTAGTTCACATGGGCTACGACCCCGATTTCAGCCAAGAGTACGGCAAACGCTCTGCCCCTCGCAGCACTCCCACCGCTCCAGAAGAGCGGGTGAAAACCAAAATTGAGGGTATCAGCGAGCAGACTGTCCTCAACTACATCGACTACATGAACGCCTTCGACTTCACCCCAGCCGTCGGTTTATTTGCTGAAGAAGGTGCCCTGCAACCGCCTTTCCAAAAGCCGATCGTCGGTCGCGAAGCTATCCTCAACTATATGCGGGAAGAGTGCATCGGACTGAAAATGATGCCGGAGCGAGGCGTATCGGAACCCGCAGAAGATGGCTACCGACAAGTGAAAGTCACCGGCAAAGTCGAAACTCCCTGGTTCGGCGCGAATGTGGGCATGAACATCGCGTGGCGGTTTTTGCTAGATCCCCAAGGCCAAATTTTCTTTGTGGCGATCGACTTGTTGGCATCTCCTAAGGAATTGCTCAATTTGATGCGCAAATAGAATATTCTGGTTCGGTCTGTCAAACAGACTTCCCCAGGAACCCAGATGCCGGCAGGTGTCTGGGTTTAGATCATTTTAGATTTTAGATTTTAGATTTTAGATTCAAGAATTGAAGGATTGGAAATGGCTGATAGCATAAGGGTTTGCAGCTTGCTTACACTTGCGTTTTTTGAAATTAGTATTGATTGTGGTCGATCGATCTGAAAGCTGGGTTCGATGCTCTCCGGTTCCTCCTTTTTTCGGAGAATTATTTTCCTAACTCTACTTATATCTTTTGAGGGATTTGCTACGACAAAGAGAATGATTACAGTATATTTATTCCTCTGAAATCACTTGTTTTATGACCGCAACAACTCCACCTATTTTAACTAGCTCTATAACGATTGCCGGCATCACAAATCCAACGGTACTGCGATATTTTGAAACTTTAAACGCGGGCGATTTTGAAGCAACGGCTAATTTATTTGCTGATGACGGCGTTATGCACGCGCCTTTTGAAGAGCCAATTATCGGCAGCATCTCGATCGCTACTTATCTACAAACAGAAGCGCGAGGAATGCAGCTAGAACCCCAGAAAGGTGTTAGCCAAATTTTAGAAGATGGCAATGTTGAAGTTCAGGTCAGCGGTCGGGTGCAAACTTCCGCATTTGGTGTTAATGTCGGATGGCTGTTCTTGCTCAATTCTGACCAAGAAATCCTTTCTGTTACCGTCAAACTGTTAGCTTCTCCCCAAGAATTGCTAAATCTGCGGTCACACAAGAAATTAGATGTTTGATAAGGTGTTTCACATTTAAATTGTCTATTTTGGTTTGACCTGTCGATCGCACGTAATAGCTAAAGTTGTGCGATCGACAGGTCAATCGGCTTTTTATCGCAAGAATGAGGCAGAAACCGGGTTTTTATCCAAATCTCTGGTGAAGTGCCACTCACGGTATAAAAATCCCGTTTCTGCGGTATTTGTGCGATCGGGACTGTACCCCTACAATCTTACAGTCTCGCGTTGAGCCGACGATTATTCACGAAAAAGTGGCTGTCACCGCACCCTGCGACAGACAGCCAAAGCGAGTCAAAAAGTGCATTGTCAATCATTAATCACTCATGACTAATGACTCATGACAAATTAAGATTTTTCCGGCAAACTAGCTTCTAACTTCAGACAGTTGCGACCGTCTATTTGCAAAGTGTAGTCCACCCGATCCATAAGTCTGCTCATAATCAGCCAGCCGTAGCCGCTTTCCTGTTTAGCTTCCGGCCTCGGGGGATTGTAAGTATCCATTTCGTAACCTTTACCGTAATCCCAAATTTCTAAACCAATATCCCTATTTTTTAAATTCAAGCGAATTAACACGGGCAAATTGGGTTGATCTTTGTGAGCATGGCGGATCACGTTAGAATAGGCTTCTGCTAACACCAAGCGCAAACGATTCGACTGACGAGGCCAATCGACGTGCTCTCCTAGCTCAACTTCCAAACTGCTCAGCAACCAATTTTCAACAATTGTTAAAAACCGCAAGTCGCTTGGCACATGAAGCTCAGTATTCATATAAAAATCCCGTAAGTTTGAAAACCCTGTGTCTTCAGACCAGGGATGAAACACGACGCGCCGAATTTATTCGGTCTCAATACTTGTCGCTACTCGGGGGATACCAGCCTTTTCTGTTTAAAAATCAGGCATTCGTCATTCGGTAGAAGGCAGAAGTTAAGAGTATAGTTGTTGAAAACTTTAGTTATGGGTATAAACCCCATTAACAATTGATAATTATACCGAGACTGCAAGCAGCGAGGTATAAAAAATCTTTGTTTCAATCCCTGGCTTTTAAGCGTTGGTTATTTCTGACGAATGCCTTCTACTTTAACCCTTTACAGGTGTTTAATCCCCCAGGAAAGCGATTCAGGAAACTAGCTGCGCCATCGCCGGCTAGGTTTTTTACTGTTGACTGTAACGCAGTCCTTTGCGGGACTACTGTGCGGGCGGTCAACAAGCAGGGCTTCAGTTGTTTCGCCTCTCACCCCCGACTATGCGTCGGGATTCGCTGACAGATTCAGAGAACCTCCAGAGAGAGTATGGTTTGGTCGTCTTCCTGAACGGGATTGTCGGCTCGGATGTAAGCCAACAAATTGTCCAAGTTGAAGGAACCAGGCTCCTGAATCAAGAGTTGCCAAAGCCCTTCTTGTTGTAGCATAGAACGGGTTGGTACACCCCCTGCGACCCCTTCAGTGGTCACGCTAGCTTCAGTAATCCCGTCACTCGTCAGCAGAAATACATCTCCTGACTTTAATTCGATCGTACCTGCTTTGCCTCTCCAAACTGGTAGTATCCCCAAGGGAATGCCGCGAGCTTTCAGGAAATTCGGCTCGGCTGGCGTTTTACCGCTAGCGGCTTGAGCTTTCACCTCCGAGTGAGACCAAACAATCGGGTAAATGTGACCGGCATTAGCAAAGGCGAGGTGTCCCGTTGACGGAGTGTAACGAGCAACAACCATTGTAATAAAATGGTTGTTGCCGATCAGGTCGTCAGACATACTGCTATTCATATTGTGCATAACTCGATCGGGCTCTGGAGAAACTTCTTGGGAAAGTTCCCGCCGCATCACCGAAATCGCGCTGGCCATAAATAGAGCAGCCGGAACTCCCTTACCCGAAACATCTCCCACCGCTATCCAAATATCCCCTTGAGAGTGGACGTAGACTTCAAAAAAGTCGCCGCCAACTTCCCGCGCGGGATAGCAGCAAGCTTGCACCCTGACAGTTTCAAAATCCGGCCAACTTTGGCGCAACAAGTTTGTTTGGATTTGGCGGGCCACTTCCAACTCGTTTTGCATCTGCTTGGCTAAATCCAGAGTGCGCTGGTATAGCTTAGCTTGAGACAGGGCGAGAGCAGCTTGAGCTGCTACACCTTCTATTAACTCTATCTCTTCTGCCGACCAAGGGTTAGTTCCGCCAATCTGAGACAAAGCCAGTACCGCCAGCAATTCTTGCTGGTAAGTCAGGGGCACGGCAATCTCAACCGAGTTACCGTCCCCCCCACTGTTTTGGTTCACTTGAGTTTGGCGGCTGGCTACGGCTTGAACCAGCAAATTTTCATCAAAAGAAAAGTGAATGGCCTCGTCGGTTTGGGCTTGGTAGGGGAAGGTACTCGGCAATAGTCGATCGGCTTCTACCGGCCGCAGCATACAATAGTTGGCTTCAAAAGTTTGGCCTACGGTTTGAACAATAGTTTGTACCATACTAGAGTAATCTAGCGACCCGCGAATCACGCTCATTACCTCATTGAACAGAGATTCTTTGCGCAAAGCGCGGCGCAGTGCAACGCTGCGCTGCTTGTAGTATTTGTAAGTTTCTGAGGCTTGATTGATCACCAATTTGAGTTCTTCTGGATTCCACGGTTTGGTGATGTATTTGAAAACTTGACCTGAGTTGATGGCCTCGACCAAATCTTCAACATCGGTGTATCCCGTTAGCAGAATCCGAATCGTATCGGGAAATCGCTCGACAGTTTTCCCCAAAAACTCGGTGCCGTTCATTTCTGGCATCCGCTGGTCAGATATAATCACCGCCATCTCGCCCTGTTGGTCTAGAACTTCCAGGGCGCTGAGGGCGCTATCTGCTTTGTAAACTTGAAAGTCGCGTCGAAACGTCCGGTACAATAAATCCAAGTTATCGGGTTCGTCATCGACTACCATCAATTTCAGCTTGCTTCCATCTCCCCGACTCATCTTTCTTCCCCCTTGAAAACCCCCACCATAGCTGTATTCAGCAAGGTGGCGGGAGGAAAAGGGGGGCTGGATATATGCAACATATCAGTTACGTCAAGTTGAGTAAAAGAAACCCGTTTTACCTTAAGGTGAGCATTCCTTTCGCACCATCTGTTCGCACAACAGATGAGAGGCTTTTGATACTGTAACCCGCCTCGGTAGGCCGCTTCAATAGGGAAAATTCCCGAGTCAGCTTTCGTGCTTTGATAGGAGCAACGACCGTGTTAGCAGTCGCTACTTTTATAAACACACCAGCCTCCCAAATGACTAATTAATGCTCTGATTGCAGAGCTCTTAAGTAG
Source organism: Microcoleus sp. Pol7_A1 (assembly GCF_036701085.1). Lineage (NCBI taxonomy): Bacteria > Bacillati > Cyanobacteriota > Cyanophyceae > Oscillatoriales > Microcoleaceae > Microcoleus > Microcoleus sp. Pol7_A1. Next base: position 55,989 of record NZ_JAUBQD010000001.1, on the reverse strand, counting down.
CTGCCCGCTGTCCTCGGTGTGATTTTTAACACTTACTACTAACTCCTGTATCGCTACCTGAGTGCGGTCAAAACCGGCTGTATTTCAAGCCCCACTTTACCCGGAGGGTTAGCGGTGGGTTGTTGGCGCTATTCCCTACATCTTTGCCGAATCAAACTTGATTGTTGCATTCTAGTCCCCCTAATCTCTGAACTTTTTGCAGCAAGCATATTACTACTGCCGAATCAAGTTAATCTTTCTGCCAGTCTGAGCTTAGCAGAACGAGAGCGGGGATTTCTAGCTACTTCTTCGGATTGCGGCCCGATCGGCTTTTTTGTAAGTACCTGCAAACTGGGTGTTCCTCTGAGTTGGTGCTTGACCGGTCGGTCTTCGAGACTGTGAAATGTAATGATTCCGATTCTCCCACCTGGTTTTAACCACCTTGGCGCCTGGTGGAGGAAAGTTTCTAAAGAAGCGAGTTCGGAGTTGACAGCTATCCTTAAAGCTTGGAAAGTGCGGGTGGCTGGATGAATTCTGCCGTTGCGCTGCTTGGGGGGGAAGCTGGAGGCGATCGCCCCTGCAAGTTCTGTTGTAGTTTGAAAAGGACGCCCTTGCACAATCCGCCTTGCGATGCGCCGCGACAGTCGCTCCTCGCCGTACTTGTAAATAATATCTGCTAGTTTAACTTCTTCCCAGTGATTGATAATCTCTTCTGCCGTCAAAGATTGCTGCTGGTTCATACGCATATCTAGTTGAGCTGGGTGGCGAAAACTAAATCCTCGTTCCGGTGTATCGAACTGAGCCGAGCTGACGCCCAAGTCTGCTATGATACCATCAAATTCGGCCTCTGGGGACTGATATTCAGCAAAATTGCCGTGCCAAAACTCAACGGGGGAGTTGGCAAATCGGGCTTGGCAAAAACGGATGGCTTGTTCGTCGCGGTCGATCGCCACCACTGTAACATCAGCCGCCGCCGCTAAAATCAAACTCGTGTGTCCGCCGCCCCCAAGCGTCGCGTCCAAATAGTGCCCGCCTGGACGCACTGCTAAACCCGCAATTAATTCTTGACCCAAAACAGGAACGTGATAGGTGTCAATACTGACATCTGATCCAGGGGTATCCTTCTCAGAGAGCTCGATATCCTTCATAATCATAAAAGCCAAACAAAAATCAACAATAGCTAGTAATCATTAATTCATTTAATTATGTCAAGAATTGAGACTAGAACCGAACCGATGGTGCTCAACATGGGGCCGCACCACCCATCCATGCACGGGGTACTCCGGCTAATCGTCACCCTAGACGGGGAAGACGTGGTGGACTGCGAGCCTGTTTTGGGCTATCTGCACCGCGGGATGGAAAAAATCGCCGAAAATCGCACCAACGTGATGTACGTGCCCTACGTGAGCCGCTGGGACTATGCGGAGGGGATGTTTAACGAAGCGGTGACAGTAAATGCGCCGGAAAAGTTGGCGAATATTGCTGTCCCCAAACGGGCGAGTTACATTCGGGTAATCATGCTGGAGTTGAACCGGATTGCTAACCATTTGTTGTGGTTGGGGCCGTTTTTGGCGGACGTGGGGGCGCAAACTCCTTTTTTCTATACTATGCGCGATCGCGAGATGATTTTAGACTTGTGGGAAGCAGCCACAGGTTATCGCATGGTGAATAACAACTATTTCCGCATCGGCGGAGTTGCCGCCGATTTGCCCTACGGTTGGGTTGATAAGTGCCAAGATTACTGCGATTATTTCGTTCCCAAAATTGACGAGTACGAACGTTTAATTACCAACAACCCAATCTTCCGCCGCCGGATTGAAGGCCTGGGTACTATTTCTCGCGAAGAAGCGATTAACTGGGGACTGTCGGGTCCCATGTTGCGCGCTTCCGGCGTTAAGTGGGATTTGCGGAAAGTTGACCATTACGAATGTTACGACGACTTCGACTGGGAAGTTTGTACCGAAGCTGCTGGCGATTGTTTGGCCCGGTATGTGGTGCGGATTCGGGAGATGCGCGAGTCGGTTAAGATTCTCTATCAAGCCTTGAAAGGACTCCCCGGTGGCTCTTACGAGAATTTGGAAGCCAAGCGCTTAGAAAGCGGGCCAAAATCAGAATGGAATGGTTTTGACTATCAGTTTATTGGCAAAAAAGTTGCGCCGACTTTTAAGATTCCCAAGGGCGAACATTATGTCCGCGTTGAAAGTGGCAAGGGTGAGTTGGGGATTTATATTATCGGGGATGATAGTGTGTTTCCCTGGCGCTGGAAGATTCGGACTGGGGATTTTAATAATTTGCAGATTTTGCCTCACATTGTGCGCGGCGTGAAGATTGCCGATTTAGTGGCAATTTTGGGGAGTATCGACATTATTATGGGCTCGGTTGATAGGTAGGTTTGGTCGGTTTTTATCTGATAAATTAACCCGGTTTTTTTGTGGAACCGGGTTAATTTTTTTCAACCGCAGATAAACGCGGATAGATATCGATTAATTTTGCTATTAACGCAGCTAAAATGTACCTTGTTTCTCTCTTCTCTCTTCCTCTATGCCCTCTGCGGTTAATAAAAAAATCTCTTCTTCATAAATGAAATAACATCAACTTTGATTCGGTAAATTATGAAAATTCAGCAATCAGATATCAATGACAGCAACCCGGAGCTCTGCGCTTTAATCTGCGAAAGAATTGCCGCCAGCCCCCAGCAGCGTATTACTTTTGCTGAATATATGGATTTGGCATTATATCATCCGCAGCACGGTTATTATAATAGCGATCGCCAGTCGATCGGCAAACAAGGCGATTTTATCACGTCGTCTCATTGGGGTGCTGATTTTGCCGAGGTTTTGGCAGAGCAGTTTGTGGAAATGTGGGAATTGCTCGGCAAGCCTCATCCTTTTACTGTCGTAGAAATGGGGGCTGGACGGGGGACTTTCGCCGAAAATATTCTGCAATATCTGCAAATACAATATCCCGATTTATTTCATATTTTAGAATACATTATTATTGAAGTTTCCCCTGTACTCCAAGCGGAACAGCGGCAAAGGTTAGCCGAAATCAAGTGTGTTAAGTGGTGCAATTGGGATGAGATAGTTAATAACTCAATTGTCGGTTGTTTTTTTTCTAATGAGTTAGTGGATGCTTTGCCCGTGCATCAAATTATTCTGGAACAAGCGCAAGTGAGGGAGATTTACGTAACCGCAGAAATACAAAAAAGTCTACAAGAAGAAATAAATTTTATAGAAGTATTTGGCGAAGTTTCCACGCCTAAAATTGCCGAATATTTTGATTTTGTGGGCATCGATTTGTTGGCAAGTGTTTATGGAGATGGTTATCGAAGTGAGGTGAATTTGGCGGCTTTGGACTGGATGAGTACAGTTGCTCAAAAGTTGCAGCGGGGATATTTGTTAACTATTGATTATGGCCATCCGGCGCACCGCTATTACAATCCGAGGCGCAGGGAGGGGACGCTACAGTGTTATTATCGCCACCGATATCACAATAATCCTTATATTAATGTGGGGCGGCAGGATTTAACGGCTCATGTTAATTTTACGGCGCTGGAAAGGCAAGGTGAATTGTGCGGTTTGGAGACGGTGGGGTTCACTCAGCAGGCTTTGTTTTTGATGGCCTTGGGTTTGGGCGATCGTATTGCTTCTCTGTCTACAAATGATGCGGAAGTATTGGATGTGGCAACGTTTTTGCGCCGACGGGAGGCTTTGCATCAGTTGATCGATCCGATGGGTTTGGGAGGTTTTGGGGTTTTGGTGCAGTGTAAGGGGTTGAAGGAGGAGGAAAAAGTGCGCTCAATCAAAGGTTTCACAGTGCCTTAAGTTAACTTTAATACGCAACACGCACTTTTTTCCAATTACTTTGGTCATTACTTAAGCGCACTGACTCAGTGGTGGAAATTCCCATTTTCTCGAATATAAAGTAGATGGCAGCTTTAAACAATAACCAGCAGGAATTACTTCGATCAGCCACCAATTAAACAGATCTCGTCTGGCTTCAGTAAAACCAGAAATGGCATCACCAGTAATCCCATCATACAGAATATCTAAGATGGCCTTATAAGCTGTTTTCGTATTGAGTGTTTGCAGCAAGCCGTAGAAGATATTATAAGCTTCGTTACTAGCTTGATATTTTCCGATTTTGTTGATATTAGGAAACAACGTATCGGCCCAAGTTTCTGGGATTTCACAACTATCCTTCAGCCAACAAGATACAATTCCTTCAACGATATCAGCTTTGTGTTCTTCAGGAAAGTAATGTTTAATCGTCGGTTGAGCTGCTAATGCTATTCCATAAGCCATATAGACGTATCGCTGATGGGATATTGGATTATTAGGCATTCCAAAGGCTGTCATTACTTCTACAAAAGCTTCTTCTACATTGCACTTTCCACCTGTTTCGTATAAATCGTCATATTTTCTGTTCCAAACCGTCTGAAGTGTTTGCTGTAATTGCTCTGGAATAGTTGAGTTACTGGGCAATTTAAAATCGGTGTAGTGACCTCTATCAAACTTAATCATTGACTTTCCCTCCTTATGTATTTTATTTAATCGTAAACCCAGAGCCAGCTAATGTTAAGCCTCAGATCTACCGCCCCATTTCAAATTAACTGTAAACTCTGCTCGGATACCTCTAATTCAGCCCATTTTAATCGTTCCTGAATTGACATACCCTGCAACTTTTTACTCATTTCATATAAATCAACTTGGGGATAATCCCCCTTAAATAACGGAATCAAAGACTCCACAACAGCAGCAATTCCCTGCGGCGGCACTGCATTGCCAATCTGTCGCCGCACTTCAGTCGTAGAACCTTCAAAAACAAAATCATCGGGAAATGTTTGCAATCTTGCTCTTTCACGATTTGTCAAAGAACGCGGTTCTAAATAATGATAACCCCAAGTTCCGCCACCTCCACCAGCAATAATTGTCGATGATGGTTTATCTGGATGAATTCGCCGATAAACGTGACTGATCATGCCTTTGACATAGTATGGACTGTCCTTGGGAATATCAGAAAAATTGCCTCCAGGTTTAATTCGATTTAAAATTTCAACGGTGCGGGAATGAATTTTATGATGTTTGTTATTGTCAATAACTGTTTCTACATTTTTGAGTGCTTCGCCCGCAGTTCGATAATGATTTTTGCGATTTATACCGTATTCTGGCTGAGGATGCACAAAGTTAAATCCTGTATCCATCCGAATGCCAACTAATAACACTCTTTGGCGAAATTGGGGAACTCCGTAATCAGCAAAGTTGTAGAGTTTAGGTTTAACTAAGTAGCCCGGAGCGATAGTTTCAAAGTCAGAAATTATTTGTTTTATTGCTTGATAATTATTGGCACTTAATAAGCCTTTGACATTTTCTGCTACAAAAGCTTTGGGCTTTTTCTTGTTGACAAAATCGAGAAAGTATGTATATAAATTGCCTCTGGTTCCTTCAAGGCCGGGGCGCTTCCAAATCAGAGAGAAATCTTGACAGGGGAACCCTCCTATACATATTTCCGCTTCGGGAACTTCTGCAATGTCTATATTTTCTATGCTGTCGTTGATGATGACATCAGCAATGTTTCTGCTGAAAGTTTTGCAGGCGTATTTATTGGAGTCGATCGCCCAAACTACCTCAAATCCGGCTTGGTGGAATGGCAAATCCATGCCGCCGCAACCAGAAAATAAGGATATGAGTCGCGGTTTCTTTGTCCAGGCGATCGGCTGGAGACGTTCGATTAACATAGGAGTACAAAGTTAGCCAAGGGCGGGCTGGATGCCGGCACCACAAGAGTGTCATCATACCAAAACACGATCGAACTCGACTCATCAATTGATATTTCACTCTTCGTCATCTAACTCGATTCCCGCTTGACGCAATTTTTCTGCCAATCTTTCAGCGCGGAGTCGTTCGCGATCGCCCCGCTGGCGTTCTTGTTCTACTCGTTCTTCCGACCAAAGCAACAACTCGCCTTCAGCATCCCACCACCTCAACCAACAGCCTGTTCTCCCTTCGTGCGTTCCTTCCCACATTCCTAAAAACAAGTTTAATCCCGGTATCCAATAACGTCCGTTTTCATCAGGTTTTTGCAAGTTGTAGTGCTCTGATTCTAAAGCGTAAACTTCTAAATGAGCTGTTTTCGCTCGGAATATGACGTATCGGGGTACTTTGATTACTTGCTCGTAAAAAAACCACTTTCCCACCCGCGAGGTAAATTCAACCGAGTATTCTTCTCCATAGGTTTCTGAAAGAAATTCCATCACGATTTGGGGGATGGTTCCTTCTGTGTGTGGCGTGTAACTGCGGCGGACTTGCGAGACATTTTTTGGATTGACGGGTTTCACGTACATCCAATCTGGCGCTTTGCAGATAATGCGCTGTTCGTCGCTGCTTGAACCTGGGAAACTTATGCCGGCACACAAGGCAAAGTTGGAAACAATTAAGGCATCCTGCATTAATTCAGGAAATGCTGTTAGCGGCTGGCGCAAAGCTGCAGCTAATAATGGTTGGCTTTCGTCTTCCACGGGGTCGTCTGGTAGTTGGAAATCTTCTGGTAGTAGCGGCCAGGTGATTGTGAGTTGTGTTTCAGGATTTTTAGTTGCTACAGACATAGTTTATCAGAGGTTAAATGTTTTAAGGCTTAAATTATATCTCTTGGTTTTTGGGATTCATGTTAATGGCTTAATGACGAGGCAAAGCCTCTGGATATGCGTTACCAGGCAGAGCCTGGTAACGAGAGGATTGGAATTCAAAGTCCCCCTTTTTAAGGGGGATTTAGGGAAATCTAGACTGGGCTAAAACCGAGAGTTCTAAGGGTTGTTAATTTTCTGCTGTAGTTCGGTGGTCATTGCTAGTAGTTCTGATTGGGCGATCGCACTTTGTTCACCACTCGCCAACCACTTCAATTGTACCGTCTCGTTTTCAGCTTCCGTATCTCCCAAAACTAAACACGCAGCGGCGCCCCTTTGAACTGCTCTTTTAAACTGTTTACTGAAAGGACTGCCGCTCAAATCCATCTCTACAATAAACCCCGCACTCCGCAATTTTTGAGCTAACAAGACGGATTGCTGTTCTGCTTTTTCTCCCCTGGACACCAAATAGAAATCTAAATTCGGCGCGGGCAATGGTTGCAACTTTTGCAGCAGAATAATCAGCCTTTCCATACCCATTGCCCAACCGACTGCTGCGGTATCTGGGCCGCCCAATTCCTTAACTAAACCGTCGTAGCGGCCGCCCCCGCAGACTGTTGCTTGCGCTCCCAAATCGTCAGAAATAATTTCAAATGCTGTGTAGGTATAGTAATCTAAACCGCGCACTAATCTGGGATTTAACTGATAGCTGATTCCTAAATTGGTGAGCATTTGCTGCACTTGCTCGAAGTGCGATCGCGATTCCTCTCCCAAATAGTCCAAAATACTCGGCGCACCAGCTACAATTTCTTGAGTTCGTTCATTTTTACTATCCAAAATCCGCAGAGGATTGCGAGTCAAGCGGTCTTGGGAATCGGCATCTAATTCGGATTTGTGCGGTGTAAAATAATCGATTAATGCTTGCCGATAATTTTGTCTGTCTTCCTTGTTTCCGACAGAGTTAATATCGAGTCGCAAATTTTTTAAACCGATAGTTTGCAGGATATCGCAGGCGATCGCAATTACCTCCACATCCGCCCGCGGATCGGCAGTTCCCAAAACTTCTACGCCAATTTGGTGAAATTGCCGCATCCGTCCCTGCTGAGGACGTTCGTAGCGAAACATCGGCCCCGCGTACCAAAGACGCTGCAATCCACCTTGAGCTTCTAAACTATTTTGAATAAAAGCTCGGACTACTCCGGCGGTGCCTTCTGGACGCAAAGTAATCGATCGATCGCCCTTATCTTTAAAAGTGTACATTTCTTTGCCCACGACATCGGTAGCTTCGCCGATGCCGCGTTCAAATAAAGATGTCTGTTCAAATATCGGCGTCCGAATTTCCCGATAAGCCGCTTTTTTCAAAATTGTTCTAGCCACTTCTTCGACATTTTGCCAATATCGAATTTCATCGAGCAAAATATCTCGCGTTCCCGTTAAAGTTTTAATTGCACTCATTCATTTTGTTAGTCATTGGTCATTGGTCATTAATCATTGGTCATTAATCATTGGTCATTAATCATTGGTCATTGGTATGAAAGTAACTCGTATGAAAGTTGTTAGCAAATAGCCTTTTAACTAAGCAGCTCATAACTTCTGTATTCATTAGGTCTGTGTCCTTAACTCTTAGCTAATGACTAATAACTGCTGACTAATGACTAATGACTTAATAATTCCCAAGCTCCGTAACGATCGCCATAATAAGCCAAAATGCGATCGACCCGCTCGCGACCTGCCAAATCGAACCCTTCAGGATACTGTATCCACAAACCCCCAATTTGGCTGTCGCCGTAATTAAACCGCTGCGACTGCTGCGGAATTAAACCGGTTTGCACCCCTTCAACTTGACGCAAATGGGCCGCCACTTCGCGATACACCGCCAGCGGCAATCCAGGGCATTGAATTTGGTAGCGGAGTTGTTTTTCTTGTGCCGTTTGCATCATTTCTTTGCCTGTCCCCAACCAGAACCCCTACTTAAGATACTTCTTTATCGAGCGGCCGCGGTAGAGGGCAGCAATTAATATTGTCCAAACATACCTTCCCCCACTGCAACGCCCAACGTACCAGCGTAACTCGATTGTCGGCGCGCGTCTTGTTCAAGATATTGCTAATGTGGTTGTCAACTGTACGCTTGCTAATCTCTAACTTTTCGGCTATTTTCTCATTAGTCAATCCCGCCGCTACTAACTCTACCACTTGCAATTCTCTGTCCGACAGGGTGACAGGGGTACCAGAGACGATCCCGCTCATAAATTTTTCCTATGTCTGCATATTTACCTATCTACAATTCTAGAGGATGAGGGATGAAGTATGAAGAGAAAATTAAATTTACTGTGCTACTCTTTTGGACCCCAAGCACCAACTCTCTTGTAGAATCGGAAAAAGTGCAAACCCAGCGCCACCACAGCAAGACGCGCAGCCACAGCCACTTGCACTGCAGGCGAGCCGGGTAGCGGATGCTCCCTTTACCTGGCCGCATCTGACATCCGGGCAGCAAAACCCGCAGATGTTTGCACGTAAAACTAATAATAGGCCCGCACTAAACTTCACCCTTAAGGGAGTAACTGCCAGTATCAGTAGGTCTGATATTATAAGAGCAGCGATTAAAAAATAGCTGGCAATTTTTCTGGGAAGGGTTAAAAATAATTATTGACCTGTCTACTGCTAGTCTAAAATCTAAAATCTAACATCTAAAATTCATATGACTTATCCTCGCGTTCTGTGTCTGGGTGAAATTTTATTTGATTGTTTAGCAGACAAACCAGGAGTATCTCTCGAAGAGGTAGAATCTTGGACTGCATATCCCGGTGGTGCTCCTGCTAATGTTGCCTGCGCTTTGGTTAAATTGGGGACGGCTGCGGGATTTATCGGTGCTGTAGGTGGGGATGAATTGGGGAATTCCCTAGTGGAGGTATTGCAAGAAGTAGGGGTTGATACCGCTGGAGTGCAGCGCCATCCAAGTGCGCCGACGCGGCAAGTTTATGTCTTGCGGAATCAAGCGGGCGATCGAAATTTTGCCGGTTTTGGCGAATTCAATACTGCGGATTTTGCCGACACCCGTCTTCTCGCTGCACAATTACCCGACGTGCTATTTGAAAATGCCGACTATTTAGTGCTAGGCACTTTAGAATTAGCTTATCCTGAAAGTCGAGACGCGATCGCCCGAGCGATCGAACTAGCGGAACAGTACGATGTTAAAATTATACTTGACATCAATTGGCGTCCCGTGTTTTGGCCAAATCCAGACGAAGCAAAAGCGCACATTAGAAAAATCTTAAAAAAAGTTGATTTTGTCAAGTTATCTGAGGAAGAGGCCGAATGGTTGTTTGCAACTACTGATGCTGGAGCTATTACCTACCGCCTCGATTCCGTAGAAGGCGTTTTGGTGACTGCAGGCGAGAAAGGTTGCGCCTATTGTCTCTCGGAAAATGAAGGAAAAATCCCCGCCTTTAGAGTAGATGTTGAGGATACAACAGGTGCCGGCGACGCGTTTCTGGCTGGTTTTGTCAGCCAATTGTGCAAGGTGGGAATTAAGAGTTTAGCCGAGTCAGAAATAACAAAAAAAATTGTAACTTATGCGAGCGCGGTAGGTGCGATGACAGCGATGAAACCCGGGGCAATTAGATCTCAACCAACTGCCGCTGAAGTAGAAGCTTTCTTGTATTTGTACAAACATTAGCACGCCAAACCTCTCCCCCGGAAACGGAGAGGGGGCTAAATTTGGTTCAGAAACCCGGTTGCTCAAAAAAAAATAACTCTTATACTAAACCCGCGTTAAAAACCCTCGATAAGACTCGGCGTTTGAACTCCTACTATACAAACTCTCGTCCTAGCTCAGAGGAACTAAAAAATAAACAGGTATTTAAGCCAGATTTGGTATTATAGGTTTTATTGTGGGCAATTAACCGCACATCAGATGATTTCTAATTTGGCGCACGATTATGTCTAGCGGCTGCGAAGCATCTATGATAATTGCATTTTGTGGTTCTTCGAGAGTGTCTAACTGACTTAACAACAAGTCTGCTTTCATGTAGTGATTTTCGCGACTTGCTAACCGGGCTGACAATAACTGAAAAGAACCTTTGAGATAAACTATTTTCATCCGCTGTGGGTCGCGGCAGAGAATTTCGCGGTAAGATGCTTTTAAAGCAGAACAAGCCAACACGACATTTTTATTTTCTAACAGCCACCTGTCTATTGCAGCTTGCAATTTTAATAGCCAAGGAACGCGATCCGCATCTTCTAAAGGAATGCCCCGACTCATTTTCTCGATATTAGCTGATGGGTGAAAATCGTCGGCGTCGCTGAAATCCCAATTTAGAGATTGCGCCAGCAACTTGCCAACAGTAGTTTTGCCAGAACCGGAGACTCCCATCACGATCGTAATCATGGCACTTATTTACCGAAATACTTGCAATCTCATCGAGTTGTGCGATCGACAAACCGGGTTTCTTAAGTTGCCGGATGAATTCTACCACCCTAAAAAATTCAATAAACCCGGTTTATTTTTGATTCTAGATCAAATTTCTTCCAGAGTCGGTTTAATGAAATTATAAGCCAAAACGCCGATAATTCCACCAAGCACTGGGAATACAATAAACGCCCACAACTGTTGGATTGCCCATCCGCCTTGAAAAAGTGCCACACCGATACTTCTAGCTGGGTTAACAGAAGTATTGGTTATGGGAATTCCGACTAAGTGAATCAACACCAGCATCAAGCCGATGGGAATTCCGCCAAAACCGACGGGATATTTGGGATGGGTAGTACCCATGATTGTAAATAACAGAAAAGCAGTCAGTACAATTTCCGTCAAAGCTGCTGCCAAAAGTCCGTAACCAGTGGGAGAATGTTCTCCAAAACCGTTAGATGCAAATCCCGAAGCCGCCGCATCAAAACCCGGTTTTCCTGATGCTATCATGTACAAAACAAGACCGCCTAAAATTCCCCCTACAATCTGACCGCCTATATAATAAGGAAGCAAAACAGCATCGATCAGTTTGGCAACTACTAAACCGATGCTTACCGCCGGATTAATGTGGCATCCAGAGATAGGCCCGATCGTATAAGCCATGATTAAGAGGGATAGACCAAAGGCGATCGACACTCCCAAAAAGCCGATTTTGTCTCCAGCTAAAACCGCACTGCCACATCCACCTAATACCAACACAAAAGTACCAAAAGCTTCAGCCACCCCAATCTTTATTTTTTTGTTCATACTCACAATTCTCTGAAGTTTATGTTCGGTCAATTTCGCAACCCGACCAATTCTAACTCTAAAAAATAGAGTTCCAATTTCTTTCATGAAGCGTAACAATCCTAATGGAAAGCATTAGGATTGTTACGCTCTACTTTTCAGAATTTGTATGGGCTTAACTGAGAATGCGGAATTTGAAATCGATAAATTAGCTCAAACATACTCCATTCGAGGAAAAATGTCAATATTTAGCCAATTATTTGTATAAATTGTGCAATCTTCTGTATTCAATTCACAATAATTAACTTGACTTCTTGCCTAATTATGCAATCGTAATTTTACTTATTGTTGCTGATTATCCGATCGCACTTGCAGCTAAAACATCACTGCTAACCGGCTGGTACATCGGATTGGAGAAGGGGCGAAAGTCTCGCCAATCGGCGGTCATCTTGCACAGCAAGCGGAACTGTAGCGGCGTTGGGGGTTGATTGAGGCGATCGACTTCTACGCGCACCAATTCTCGATCCTGCGAGATAATTTTCAAAATATCCCCGCAAAGATAGCGCGGACAATAGCCTACAATCCAGCGATCTTCAGTACACAGAAGCAAAGCAGAGGAATCGTGCCGATTTTGAAATTCGTGGGCTAAATACAAAAGTTCGCCCACTTGAAGCCCATTAATCCGTTCAATTGCCGGCTTGGGAAGGTGTCGCAGTCCATGTGCAAAAAAATGGATGCGGTAACGTCCATTTTCATCCGGTTCGGGACATGGGAATACCTCAAAATTATCAGTTACCCGTTTCCCTCCGCTGCGGGCCAATAAAGCAATTGGGTCATCTTCGTGTTGAGGGATATTCAACCACTGTACAAATTCAGGGTAGTCAGGGCGCGATCGCGGCATCACTCGATTGGAAAACAAGGGAAACAGTTTCTGTGAAGTGTAAACCTTATTGAAATCAGGGAAAGATGGCAAGGGGCCAAACCCGCACTTAAGCTGAGCTTCTAGAACACCCTTTGTATAACTGAATCGGTATTCTTTACCGTTAAATGTCAATAGACCAATCGGAAACCAAGAACGGCTGCCCGGGCTTTGCCAAGCCAAAAATAGTGTTTTCAAAGCAAATCTCCTGTCAATTCAAGTAGGTAGCCCACCGTATGTTTACTTTGAATTAATAATAATTTTTTGCAATTCTTGCCGAGTTTTACCGTCGATTATCTCTTGGCCAACATTGGGTTTGCTGACATTCACTCGGACAAAATCTATATCATCTTTTTCGGTAAATTTGCGATCGCCATCCGAGTCTTTTCTAATTGTAACAAAAATCCCGTCGCTCTTTTCATCAAATACCCAACTCATTAACTGGGTATCGGGCGGAGTGATTGCCTGAAGCGATTTGCCTGCCAAGTTAGATAAATATCCAACGATCGCGTCTGCATCGTCAAGTTTGCCATCAGCATTTGTGTCCCTATCTATGATATGAAACAATAGCAATTGATCCTGAGGCTTGCTGGATACTTTTTTTGAGGGATTTTGCTTGGGTTGACTTGTTTGTCCATTTTGATTGCTGGAATTTCCTGGCTTTTTTTTACCTAACAGATATTCAAATTTAGATATTAACGCTTTTCTGTTTAATAAAATATTAGATTCCCCGTTAGTTTTGTTATAAAAAATCATATTATAACCAATCATACGACGGTTCTTTGAAAAACTTAATTTTGATGAGATAGGATTGTGTCCAGATTTTTTTTCAGCGCTAGATAGGATAACTGGAATCATAATATATTCTGATTCATGGTCAACGATTAAATCGTCGTAAGCAACCTGTGGCTGTAGATTTTCTGCTTTTTTCTGTGCTTGAGTTACTGTCGTAGTTGAACTGCATGATAGGGCAACAGCTAATAGGACAATTGCGGCAGACATCTTGCGTAAAATCTGATGAGTTACCATAATTTTTTACATTTGAGATATATAGTTATTTTGATTTTATTCTAGTTATCGTGTCTAGATCATTCATATAGATTTGTAGGGGTAGTGCCAAGAGTGCCTACCCCCGATCTGGGCAACCACGGGGGGATTGCCCCTACCTTATAGGAATTCGCGCGGATCTGTGACGTGACCAGTCAGCGCCGAAGCCGCAGCCGTATAAGGCGAAGCTAGATAAACTTGCGCTTCTTTATTCCCCATGCGGCCGGGGAAATTGCGGTTAGTTGTAGACACGCAAATTTCGGGTTCGTTCATCCGCCCGAAAGTATCTTTTGGGCCACCCAAACAAGCGGCGCAAGAAGGCGCTGCTGGTTCGATGCAGCCGGCTGCTAAGAAGATTTCCGAAAGTGTTTGACCCTCGTATTTTGTGACAAACAAATCTTCGTAAACTTTCTGAGTTGCTGGTACTAAATAAGTCGGAACTTTGACTTGGTTTCCTTTCAAAATGCGGGCGGCATTCAGGAAGTCGGAGGTTTTGCCGCCGGTGCAGGAACCGATGTAAACTCGATCGATCTTGACATCGCGACAGTTGCGGGCTAAGTCGCGGTTGTCGGGGGAGTGCGGTTTGGCGACGACTGGTTCTAATTTGCTGACATCGTAGGTGCGATCGCTATAAAACTTAGCATCCCCATCGCTGTAAAATGAATCGAAGGGTTTGTCAGTCCGCGAAGTAACGTAATCAAACGTAGTTTTGTCGGGCGCAACCGTGCCGTTTTTACCACCAGCTTCGATTACCATATTGCACAGCGTCATCCGTTCTTCCATCGTCAAACGTTCAACTGTATCGCCGGCAAATTCCATCGTCCGGTAGTTAGCACCCGCAACGCTAATATCACCAATAATCTGCAAAATCAGGTCTTTTGCTAACAAATAATCCGGCAGTTCGCCGTTGAATACAAAGCGCATGGTTGCCGGAACTTTGATTAACAGTTTGCCAGTTCCCATGATAAAAGCCGCGTCTGTATTGCCGATACCGGTGGCAAATTGTCCGAAAGCGCCGGCATTGCAGGTGTGGGAATCTGTGCCGAATAGCACTTCGCCGGGCCGGGTGTGACCTTCTTGTGCTAGCGCGATGTGGCAAACTCCTTTGTAGTCGGGATTTGCTTTGAAGTCCGATCGATCCGTGATGTCGTAAAAGTATTTTATCCCTTGTTCTTTGGCAAAATCGCGGAGAATATCGACGTTGCGGTTAGCGCGTTCGTCGTTGGTGAAAATGTAGTGGTCGGGAATGAGGACGATTTTGTCGGGGTTCCAGACTTTAGCATTCTCACCGAATTCGCGTTTGAAAACGCCGATAGTGCCGGGCCCGCAGACATCGTGGGTCATCAACACATCTGTTTCTACCCAGATGTTTTCTCCGGGCTCAACTTTAGTGCGGCCTGATGCTTTGGCTAAGATTTTTTCGGTCAGGGTCATTCCCATAGTGCGATCGCTCTTTTTTATTAGATGCTACAAGTGTATTGTAAGCGAAACATTATCTTAAAATAGAAATTATCAGGTCTCAAAGATCGGGAGTAATGACGATGACCTTGCTAACGTTACCCCTAAAAGTTAATCTCGATCGCGTTCAATTTACCGATGAGCAGTTTTATCAACTCTGTCTCAGCAATCCTGAATTGACGATCGAGCGCGATGCTGAAGGAAGGTTAATTGTTATGTCTCCTGTTGGCGGCGATAGCGGTAGTTGCGAGATGGATCTCGGCGGTGAAGTTTATATTTGGAATCGCCAAACCCAACTAGGTAAGGTGTTTAGTTCTTCCACGTTATTCAAATTGCCAGGTGGAGGATCTCGTTCTCCTGATGTAGCATGGGTAGAGTTGTCTCGCTGGGAAGCACTCACTCCAGAACAACGACAGAAATTTCCCCCCATCGCGCCGGATTTTGTAATTGAACTGCGCTTGCGATCGGACAATCTGCAAACCTTACAAGATAAAATGCTGGAATACCTGCAAAGTGGGGTGCGCTTGGGTTGGTTGTTTAATCCACAGAATCAGCAGGTAGAAATTTATCGACAGGAACAAACAAAAGAGGTTCGCTCTTTACCAACACAACTTTCTGGAGAAGATGTTTTACCTGGATTTGTGCTGGAAGTTCCATTATTTACAGATTGAACGAAATGTTGAGTACAGCGACTATTACAAAAGTCTGCGTAATGTTATGTGTTGTTAAATAATTATAGTGAATTCTCAGGATGTAAAGTATATTAGACATCGACCTAATTTAAACATTCAGTTTGGATGCGACCAGACTTTTGTAATAATTTGTGGAAAGGTTGATTGGAGAAATTATTATGATTTGTGACAAATTTCAACACTTCAAAGTGCAGCTATTGGAAAGCGATCGCCTGCCGGAATTTGTACTCATAGAAGAAACAACGCGATCGCTTAAAATATCCGCTGCGGGAACTGCGATCGGCACTCTGCTAATTCTGTTAGCACCGCCAGTTGAAGCTGCTAATCTGACATTCGTGAGCGATCGCGCGGCCTTGGGAGGTACAGATCGCGTTTATTGGTCGATTTTAGGGCCAGTCCAGCCGCCGTTCAAAGTATTGCCCAATTCCTTCTCAGTCACATCGGAACAAGGACTCGGAGTTAATGTCAATATTCCCCAAGCTGCAAATCCAGGAGTGACGCCTCCCTTACTTTTTCAAACCTTGCCTTCACCAGGCATTCCCACCAACTTTGCCAGCGGCGATTTCATTTTGTTTACAGGCTTAATACCAGGCCCGCCGCCAGCACTAGGAAACCCTGGCCCGCTGACGATTGATTACCTTCGATCGCCCCGTAGCAGCAGCGGGGACGCAAATAGCGGTAGATGATACATTTTTATTCACTGCATCGATCTCGGCATTTGACAGCGCTAATAATTTGTTAGGCAGTTTCTCAACCCAGGGAACATCCTCATTAGCACTAGATAGGGTTTGCTGAATAATTGATCGCCAACCAAGAGCAGGAGCGATCGATATATTCAAGCTCGATTTAATATAAGTCTTCTGTGTATTAATCCACTCCAAATATAATGGAAGATTATCTTCACCCCAAAAACAGGTGTTCTGTTTCCAAATAGACATAAAAAAACACAAAAAACCAGGCGCCACCAGGTAGTAAGGTTCATGACCAAAAAAGTAATTGCAATAACTGTACCAGATGTATTATCGAGTTTTGCCATCACTCGACTGAGACCGAATCTTCGTTTTCCTTGTCCAAACTTGCCCTCAATTGCATTTCTAATCCTCTCATCTTCTTTAGCTTGCCTCTTTTTTGATTTACTCACATTTGCTGGCGGTCTTCCTAAAGGCGGCCCACTAAGCCTAATTCCTTTTTCTTTACACCACGCTCGGTTTTCCCGATTTCGGTAAATGCGATCTGCATGAACTGACTCTGGATAATATCCCGTGAATCTATGATATGATTCTACCTGTGCTTTCAAGTCCCCTGATTCGTTAAAGTTATCCCAGCTCATTCTGTCTAAAAACACATATCCTTCAAAACAACTGGCTGATAGTTTAGCTCCAAACTCTACACTTTTTCCTACTTTTCCTCTGACTATGGGACGAATATGGGGTTGACTTAAACTTACTATTCTATCCTCAATACTCTGTTTATTGTTGTCAAGTAACCACTGTTGTTGGCGAGTGACTTCTGTGAGGACTAGCAAGGTTTTATATTGCTTTTTATTCAGATTTTCTAGGCTCGCACCTAAATCGATTAGCTGTTCAATATGACCGAGGTTTCTTTTGATGTATTGGAGTTGTTTTTTAATTGCCTGGATTCTTTTGTTTTTGGTCGGCCGTCTTTGTTTGGCTACTGCTAAGTAGTCTTTTCTCGCTAGATTACGGTAGGTTCTTGGTTTTTTATGGATTTTTTCTTTGATTTGTTTATACAGAATATCTATGATTTTTTCTGTATGAACTCTGGCTCTGTTTAATAGTCCTAGGTCGGTCGGATAGGTAATGTCGGCGGGAGCGCAGGTTGCATCTATGATTAGTTTACCGCTATTGGATGACTCATTTTTGCCGTCCGAATCCTTTTTTTTTTCGGGTTTAACTGGCGTGATTTCTCGCATTTTTTCGAGCGTGCGTTCGTTCACTTTATTGATTAGGTTCGGACTGATTCGTTGCCGAAAGTGTACTAAGAGTGATGGGTCAAATGGTAGCTCATTGCTGTA
The DNA here is from genome assembly GCF_036701085.1 of Microcoleus sp. Pol7_A1. Classification (NCBI taxonomy): domain Bacteria; kingdom Bacillati; phylum Cyanobacteriota; class Cyanophyceae; order Oscillatoriales; family Microcoleaceae; genus Microcoleus; species Microcoleus sp. Pol7_A1. Next base: position 38,043 of record NZ_JAUBQD010000001.1, on the reverse strand, counting down.
GCTTGATTGACCGATAAAGTATTGCAGATAGGGGTTTTCACGGATCTGTTCGACTGTTTCCCGATCGCTAATTCCCAACTTTTCTTTGATAATTAATGCCCCCAATGCCATCCGAAATGATTTGGCTGGTGCCCCTTTTTCTGTGGGGAAGTTTTGAGCATATTCTGCTTCAAATTCAGACCACGGGATTATTTTGGCCATTTTTACCCAACGGTTGTCAGCAGACAACTTTCCTCCGAAAGGCAGTTCAAACTCGGATGGCGGGCTGGAGGCAAGCTCAGCTTTTTTGTACACGATCGCAGGTGGTGATGCACGGGTTTTGAACTATTTTACCTGTTTATCTTGCACTTTATTCTCGATCGCGCGATCGAAAACCCAGACCACGCAATATGTGATCGGCTTATTCAGCAAACCCTAGATAATTCGGCTCAATTTCTCGGCGTTCGCAGCGATGCGGCCAACATCTCGCGGCTCGTCTATAGCAGTTCTGAGGGCGATCGCGCCTTGGGAATTAATGCCCTCAGTATTGCCGAAACAGTGCCTGAACCTAGCAGTATGGCTGCCACGATCGTTGCAGGATTGGGATTGTTGGCCGTCAAAATTAAGAGGCGATCGCTCTTGGTTAAATGATAGTTTTACCAGGCCCGGTTGTTGATGGCGATCGGGTTTTAATTGTGGATGGACAAAAATTAATAATATAAGACGATCGTGTCCTCACACATCAAGCTTTGCCAATCCCAAATAGCGAATGCCTTCCGGTGTCACATCAAACCGACAGGGCAAAATCTCTACACCTTCACCCATCGCCTGTCTGAACAATTCTCCGTAAAGGCGATCGGCACTATCCCCGGGAGCAAAATCAGTACAATCCCCGCGATTAATAAAATACAGCATTACAGCCCTCGAACCCTGCCGCACAACTTCGATCAATTCTCTCAAATGTTTCTGTCCTCTTTCTGTGACTGTATCGGGAAATAAAGCCAAGTTTTCTTTGGCCCAAGTTGTATTTTTAACTTCCAGAAAAATTGGTTTAGTATCGCCAGTCAACCAAAAATCAACTCGGCTTTTTTTGTCTAGCCCGTAAACAACTTCTGGTTGAATTAAACTGTAATTACCCAACTCGGGAAACAAGCCTAATTCCAAAGCTAACTTAATTACTCGATTCGGCAAACCCGTATTAACTCCCACCCAAGTTGGTTCGGTGTCGCACAGTTTAATTAATTCCCAAGTATAAGCCAATTTGCGTTTGGGATTGTTGCTACTAGATACCAGCACGGGATTTCCGGGAATGCAAACACCAGTCATCGGGCCGGTATTCGGACAGTGTGCGGTGATGATTTCTCCAGTAGTTAGTTCGATTTCGGCAAAAAATCGCTTGTACCGCTTGATGAGAATTCCGGGTAATAAAGCGGGATATTTATAAATTAAGTCTGTCATTCGATTTTAGATTTTAGATTTTAGATTTTAGATTTTAGATTTTACCTAGAATAGAATACCAGGATTCCCGACTTATTCAAAAAATTGGGAATCTAACATATATGAATTCTCTGTTATTTATCTTCTTTTCTCAACTCATTTCTCTCCTCATTCAAAGGCTGATTTTGCTTGCCTTTCATCAACTGTTTCATTTGGGCTTTAAAAGCTTCTACTAATTCGGGACTGGCTTGAGTTTTTTGCCAAGAATCGCGGGAATTTAGCCGATCGCACCAAGCCTGCAATTTAGGATACTCGTCCAAAGACACGCCTAACTCCGGCAGCCACGGCACGGAAACTCCCGCTACAACATCGGCTAAACTAATTCCATCGTTGCTGCCCAAAAAAGTTTTATCGCCCAACAAACCCTCAAAAAACCCCAGTACAGTAGCTACTTGTTGCTGTGCTTTCTCCAACTGCTGCGAGTCAGCTTCCCCACCGAAAGTCTGGCGTACCAAAGGACTCATCGCCGGTGTCAACTCGTTCACTGTTACCATTTGTACCATTCGGACGATCGCCCTTGCTTTCGCATTCTCCGGTAGCAGTGCAGGCGCGGGATACTTAGCTTCCAGATAATCAAGAATTGCCAGCGTTTCTATTAAATGAAAATCCCCATCAGCTAAAACAGGAACGTGGTGAAAAGGGCTAATGGCTAAAAAATCCGGTTGAAATTGATCGCCATTTAATTTGAGCGACACCAATTCAAACGGAATATCCTTTTCGAGCAAGGCGATCCAAACCCGGCGGCTGTTAGTCGAAAGCGGATTGTGATAAAGTTTCAGCACGGTCATTCGATTTTAGATTTTAGATTTGAGATTTTAGATTGAGGCATGATAGCACGAAACGACGGTTTTTAGTTTAGGTAGGCTTACTTATTGATTCATTCTTTGTTTCATATCCTTCGCCGCTAAAGCATAACCACCATCAGCACCGTCTATAAAATGCACTTGTTGGCCGTTGCGTTCAAACACCAAACAAGTCATCAACGCTCTGTCAGCAACGTGCAAACCGTAAACCAGCTTGCCTTCTCGGTAATTCTTTTCCAAATACCCCGTCAAATTTTTTCGCTGCCACCCATTGCCCGAAATTACCATTCTCAACATATCATCAAATTTGCGGTAATCCGTAGCTGCGATCGCAATATCTTTATAAACTCCCCAATCTAACTCTTCTGTCTTAACTTCCAAATTCATTAGCAGCGAACCAAGCGCCGTTTCTAACTGTATTTTTGATAAATATAGCTGGCGGTCTAACCAACTACAACCGCTCGCCCTAACTAGAGTTTCTTTAATCAGCTTGGCGCTATTCAATGTCAATTTAAGATTTTGGCGATCTATCGGATTTAAATAATCTTCCTTGCCGTAAATGTATTCGATTATTTTTAAAACTTTTCTATAAATTAGATTGCTCTCCTGAGCAAAATCCGATCGCACCATTACCAGCAGTGTTACTATTTCCCCGTACTTGCTGGGAATATCCTGCCACCGACACTCCAATCCCGAAAAATCGGCTGTTGCAGAAATGCCATTATTTTTAATACTGTAAATATTACCAGCAGCAGGGTCTTTAATAAGTTCAGTAGCACGGGTTAAGCCGCCGCCGATCAAAATAGCTTGGCTGTAATTTTCCGAAACTTTAAACTTAGCTATTTTAACCGAATAATTAGCTGTTACCACAACTTTAACGGGCACAGCCCCTACTCGCAAATCCATGTCAAATTCAGTCTCAGCCATTTGTTTAGTTGCCAGCAAAGCTGTCTGGGCAGCGGGTAAAAGCGATGGCCCCATTAAAAGAGAAGCGCCGTCGCCACCAAAGATAAAGGGAATTTCTATTTTGCCTGCTACATTCAAAACAGCAGCGATCGAACAAGCCCCCAATAAGTTAACTTCTTTATATTTTCCAGCTTCAATCGCTTTTGTAGAACCGCGAATATCTGTGATAACAATGTACCAATCATCGGGTACGTCAACAAAGTTCTGCAAGTCAGTAATATCGATAAAATTGTCTAGTAAACGCAATTCGGTATAGAAGTTTTCTGAGTTCATGATATGATTTTCCCGATTCGCTATTAAAATAAGTGAATCCCTTTAGCATTAGCGTTTGTAACCATTTGTGTCCCAATTACAGAAGCCCTCTCGTTCCCTCGCAGGTATTGCCGGCATTGTCGCAGTCGCCACTCTCATTAGCAAAGTCTTCGGCTTGGTGCGTCAAATTGCGATCGCCGCAGCCTTTGGAGTCGGTGTCGCCGTCGATGCCTACAACTACGCCTACGTCATCCCTGGTTTCTTATTTATTTTGCTCGGAGGCATTAACGGGCCATTTCACAGCGCCATAGTCAGCGTTTTAGCCCGCCGCGACAAACAAGAAGCAGCGCCCTTAGTCGAGACTATCACCACCTTAGTCGGCGGCTTGCTGCTGTTGGTGACAGTCGCTTTAATTATTTTTGCCGATCCGCTGATTGATTTGGTGGCACCGGGATTAAATAGAACAGCAGAAGGTTTAGAAATCAAAGCAATTGCCGTCCAGCAATTTCGGATTATGGCGCCGATGGCATTACTTTCAGGCTTAATCGGCATTGGTTTCGGCACTCTCAACGCCGCCGATATGTACTGGTTGCCTTCGATTAGCCCTTTATTTTCCAGCGTTGCACTTGTCGGCGGTTTAGGGATTCTCGCATTGCAACTCGGAGACAAAATTATTCAGCCAGAATACGCATTAATTGGCGGCTTAGTGTTAGCTTGGGGAACGCTAGCGGGAGCAGTTTTGCAGTGGTTGGTGCAACTAGCAACCCAGTGGCGCGCGGGCTTGGGAACATTGCGCTTGCGGTTTAATTTTAAACGCCCCGGAGTGCAAGAAGTAATTAAGGTGATGGTTCCTGCTACCTTATCCTCAGGAATGCTGCAAATTAATGTCTATACTGACCTATTTTTCGCATCTTACATCCCTCAAGCTGCCTCTGCGATGGGTTACAGCGGGTTGTTAGTTATGACTCCTTTAGGCATCATTTCTAATGTAATTTTAGTACCATTTTTGCCGATATTTTCTCGCCTCACCGAACCCAAAGACTGGCCGGAATTAAAAAATAAAATTCGTCAATCTTTAGTTTTGACGGGGATTACGATGCTGCCCCTGAGCGCTTTAATGGTAACACTTGCCGGGCCGATCGTCCGCGTTGTTTACGAACGCTATGCTTTCGATCGGTCAGCCTCGGAGTTTGTCACGCCGATATTGATGGCTTACAGTATTGGAATGTTTGTGTATTTGGGACGCGACGTTGTGGTGCGGGTATTTTACGCTTTGGGAGACGGAGAAACCCCTTTTCGCGTCAGTATTATCAATATCTTTTTTAACGGATTGCTGGATTATTTGTTAGTAGGAGCTTATGGCGCGCCCGGGTTAGTTTTGGCGACGGTGGGAGTGAATCTTCTTTCGATGGTTATGCTTTTGTACTTATTAGATAAAAAGCTGGGCGGCCTGCCTTGGCGGGAGTGGAGTTTGCCTTTTTTGGGGTTAACTTCTGGCAGTTTTCTAACTGCTTTCGTTACCTTGGCTACTCTGCAAGCCTGTCAAAGAGTTTTGGGTACTGAAGGTTTGGTAATTCAATTAGTGCAGTTGAGTGTAGCAAGTTTTGTAGGGTTAGGAGTTTTTGCCCTGTTTGTCAGTCAGATGAAGTTGCCGGAAGTTGATATGTTTGTCGATCGCATTCGCGGCCGTTTTCGCAAATAGATATCGGAAATTTGCGGCTGATTCAAGGAATCAACAAAAGTGCGATCGCCCCTTCGATCAAAAAAGACCAAAAAAGGCGATCGCGCTTAAGTCCAAATCAACAATTGAGATCACATATTCCGCTGAAATTCCTCAAGCACATCCATCAACTGAACTTGACACTGCATCGGAATTAAATCTGCCAGCGGCACTTCTCGCTTGCCGCCGCCCAACTTGACTGGAATTCCTTGCAAAACTTGTCCCACTTTGTCAGCATCTATATTCCCATTTTCCAGCATCGGGTAAAGTTGTTGAGCAACAACGGTGTGCAGGTGGGCATCACTGAGATACAAATGCCACTTGGCAATATCAATGTAGACATTTTCGCCGATTTCAGCGGCTAAGGATTCGATCGCCTGTGTAGTATTAGCCATATCAAAAAAGCCGAAAGTTATTTGTTATCAATCAAAAGACTTAACAAATCGCACACCACTGCCTTCAGCCAGAATCTTTGGTGAGGGGCGAATAATCGGCGATCGCGAAAATGTAAACCGCGTGGGCCAAAACTACTAGAGCCCATGCACCCGTTACCGAAATTGCCCAAGGCCAATCAGCCTTTTGCAAATTGTGAACAAACCACAAACCAGAATTTGTAGCAGAAAAAAGACCGACGTGGATAGCAAAATTCATCCGGTCATCTAAACGGCGGTACTCTGGATCATTGCGATCGGGTTTGCGGGGCCAACGAGGAGGCATAGTTTTTCACTTGATATTAGTAGTTCTCTGCCTATTTTAATCTTAAGTGCAGCTTTTTGAATTCTGCATCCCTCTCAAGGCAGGAAACTTATGCCTCTAAATTTTCATAGTCTCCTGACTTGCCGCCACTTTTACTCACCAGTCGAATCGATTCAATGGCGATCGACTTTTCCAATCCTTTCGCCATATCGTACAGAGTCAGCGCCGCCACCGAAACCGCCGTCAGCGCCTCCATTTCCACCCCTGTTTCCGCCTTAATTTTCACCGTCGCCCGAATTTGATACCCCGGCAACCCAGCATCCGCTATCACCTGCACTTCCACACTACTCAGCGGTAGAGGGTGACACAGAGGAATCAAATTCGCCGTCTGTTTCGCCGCCATAATTCCAGCCAACCTGGCCGTGCCCAACACATCACCTTTCGGCGCATTCCCCGCTTCAATCGCCGCAAAAGTCTCCGGTAACATCCGCACCCTCGCAGCGGCCACAGCTTGTCGCACAGTCGGCATCTTCGCCGAAACGTCCACCATTTGGGCTTCCCCGCTGCTGTCGAGGTGAGTTAGCTGTGCTGCATCGGGCAATTTAGAAAAAGTTGGCGAAAGGTCTTGCATTATTTTGGTAATGGTGTTACTGTTAGATTCTGTGAGAAAAGAACTTAATCAATTTTAGATTAAATCTGAACTCAACAGGGGCTTGTAGCTTAGTTGGATAGAGTGCATGGCTACGAACCATGAGGTCGGGGGTTCGAATCCCTCCAAGCCCATTATCAAAGGTTATGAGTTTTGAGTTCTGAGTTTTGAATTAAGAAATTAATTCAACTCACCACTTAAAACTCATAACTTTTTTAATTTGGTACGTTTACTGATTCAAAGCATAAATATCTTTGCCTCGACCGATCGCAAATTTCATCGAATTAGACAAGCCCTTGCTAGACAGAGTAATAAAAACCACCAAAGCCAAGCCAGCGAGTCCCGCCGCAAAACCAAACATATTTCTGTAGCCAACTTGTTCAGCTACAAAGCCTAAAGTCGGCCCCGCAATCGCAATACCCAAATCAAATCCGCCAATACACAGCGAAAACAAGCGGCCCCTTTCATGAGGTTCGCACCTGTCAGACATCAGCGTTACCATCATCGGCAAAACCATACCGCCGGCACAACCTTCAACCAAAGCTGCGATTAAAAAAGCACTGCTGTTGTTAGCAAAATACAACAATAACATAGATACGGCATAACAGATTAAGCCTGCAGAAATAAACAAGCCGCGGCCGTATTTGTCCGAAGCCCGTCCCGTGACTAAGCGAATACCAAAACTGGCGATCGCCGCCGTAGAATAAAATAATCCCGGATTCAAATTAGCCTTGGTTTCTTGGATAAACAAAGGCATAAAAGTGCTCAAAGTTCCAAATACTAAACCAACCACCAATAACACTAAAGCCGGAATCCGCACTCTAGGATTCCAGAGCATTTTCCAGTATTTCTGGCTATTTTTGTCCTCAGATAGCGAGTCCGATTTTGTTAAACCTACAAAATTAGGTTCCGCAACTTTGCAGGTAAAAAATATAGCCGTTGCCGCGAAAGCCGCCGACATCGCAAACAAAGGAATATAACCAACCCAAGCTTGCACAAATCCGCCAATAGCCGGCCCAACTGCTAGACCAATAGGGTTCACCAAGCTCATGTAACCGATTAATTCGCCCCGCTTTCCTGGCGGCGACAAATCTGTTACCAAAGCGCTGTAAGCTGTGGTAAAAGCGGCAATGCTAATGCCGTGAAAAACGCGAATAAGTAAGAGTAAGGGGATAGATTGAGCTAACAGGTAGCCCATCGGGGCGATCGCAGCGACTGCCGCGCCTAGAAGCAAAACTTGTTTTCGCCCCCTGCTGTCGGCTATTTTACCCAACTGCGGCCTCGATAGCAAAAGTCCGATCGCAAATGCACCCATCACAAAGCCAATTTGCTGTTTTGTGCCGCCCACAGATTGAACGTACAGCGGCAAAGTTGGCAGCAGCGAAGCCAAACTCGACCAGAATAGCAGGCCTGCGGTGAATAAAGTCAGCAAGCCGCGTCTGGGTTGGGGATCTATGTCCCTAAAAATATTCAAGATGCTAATTCCCTTTAAATTGTCTGAATGCACTCAAAGTAAGGTATACTTCGGCAGTTTTATTTCCTGCCTTTTGATTGCCGAATTCGGTTTAAATACCCCTTTATATTTTAGTCTCTTAGAAAGGGGCACAAGTTTGACTCTCTGCAGCGGTTTCAACTGCCGAGTCTAATCTTCACCCTGGCAGTTTCACCAATCAACCTCAGCCCTTTCCTCCACCACCCGGTCATAAACCCACTGGGTTTCCATCGCCAACTTCGGCCAACTAAACCGGCGTTCCAAATCCTCATAAGCATTGTCAACCAACCACCGCCCGTAACCCGGATTTTTCAGCACCTCCAAAATTCCCCAGGCCAAAGAATCCCGATTGTTGGCCTCAGTAACAACGCCTGTTTTAGAGTGCAGCACCACCTCTGGAAGTCCGCCCGCATTCGACACAACCACCGGCACCCTTGCAGCAAAGCTTTCTAACGCTACAATCCCAAAAGGTTCGTAAAGACTGGGGAAAACCGCGCAGTCAGCCACCGTCTGGAATTTGTCGAGATGTTCCTCAAACATGAAGCCTGTAAAATAACATTTATTCCAAATTCCTAAATGCCAAGCCAAATGTTTTAGATGGTCTGTATTGCCGCCGCCAACAATTACAATTTTTGCTTTACCACCCATTTCCCAAATTACTTTAGGCGCAGCATTCAGAAATACAGCAATGCCTTTTTCGTAGCTAATTCTTCCTACATAATAGACTATTTTTTCGTCGTCTGCCGCAAACTGGCGTCGGAAGTTCATCGCGTCAAATTCGTGCCATCGCGGTTTTTTCTCCGACCTAATTCCATTGTAAATTACCTCTATTTTGTTCCACGGAGTCGATAGTACCCGTTCGACTTCCCGCCGCATATAATCGCTGCAAACAATTACCCGCCAAGCGTTGTAAGCGAGGTCGTTTTCCTTGGTGTTAATGTAGTGCTGCCCCTCATTGTGGATGCCGTTGAAGCGCCCGTATTCGGTGGCGTGGATGGTGGCAATTAGCGGTACTTTAAAGGTATGCTTGAGGGCGATCGCCGCATCTCCCACCAACCAATCGTGAGCGTGGATGATATCAAAGGGGCCTTCCTCCAGCATTAGTTTGCCGCCTTGTTTGCCCATGCTTTGATTGAGGTTCGCTACCCAGTGAAAAAAGTCCCTGGCGTGTCCCACCACCACCCGATGCACCCGTATGCCTTCCACCACTTCATACATCGGCGCGTGGCCGAACTCGACTGTAATTAAGTGAATCGAGTGGCCCAGCTTCACTAATTCTGGATACAGTTCCGCTACGTGGCGGGCGATACCGCCTACGATTCTGGGAGGAAACTCCCATGCCAATACCAAAATTTTCATCTTTTTCCCCTCCAAAGATTTTATATATCTTAATGTTTAGAATTGACAGATTTATTGTATGATAATCAGCCTCAAATTTTAATCGATCGCAAGTTTATGCCCAATCCCTGACTTGCGGCAGCAACAAGGACGGAAAATCATGCAGAAACCGGGTTTTTGCAGGAAATGGCTCGATCGCCATTGCCTGAAAACACAGGTTTCCTCAAGATTTGTGCCACAGAAGGAAGCAATGGCGATCGCGTCTATCCGCCTACCCTTTCTTCAAAATCGGCTCCAATTCACGGCGAAAACCGGTCCAAGCAGCAGCCGATGCAGAGTTAGAAACAGCACCCTGACGCATCAAAATCGCGCCGTCTTCAAAGCCCACAATTCCGTACTCTCCTGATTTGGACATTCGATCGATCGCCGGTACGATCTCCCGCAACTGTCCCCGTTCCCCGCGAAACGCAGCCTGATACTGCTGCAACTGCCAGATATCGGCAATTACATATTCCATCTTCACGGCCTTCCCCGCATCATTGCGCAGTTCAAACATCGGAAACCTGAGAATTTCCCGGCGGCTTGACAAAATCGGCACAATAGTATTCGTAGCTGCCACGCTAGCATCAGCAGGAATTTGAGCCAACAGCGGCCGCACTTGAGATACGTGCTGCCACTGTCTGACGAGAGGAACCTGCACCCAAGGATCGATCGCATCGGGCAAAATCCAAGAAAAAGTCCGATTTGGGTTAGACGTGAAGGTAAAAAATAGCGACAAGCAGATGCAAAACGCCCAAAAGCGGCGAAACTTTGAAGACGAAGGCAGAGGAAATAAAGCAGAAGGAAAACGCAAAAACATTCTTTCCTCTTTCACCATTCTATCTTCTTCCTTTTGACGCTGGGCCCACCACAGAATTGCCCCATAAAAAAGCCCTGGAACCACAGTCATCGCATAGCGAATATTAATCGCCAGCACCGACTCTCCTTTCGCTAAAAATAGCTTCAGCAGCGGAAATCCAGCTATCATCCAAGACGCAGGCGCGAAAGCTGGAACCAAAGCTAATGGCAACCACTGGCCAAGCAGGTATCTAATCTTACCAAAAAACGGCGTAAATAATTGAGCCACCAAGCGCCCGGGATTGCTAACCATTCCCCAAATAATTTCAAGAGTCGAAGCTTCATCTCCATCGGCATATTGACCGAAGCGCTCCATCATAAACCGCTGGGATATATCAGCAGAAAACAAAGGCATAATCAGATTGGTCAGGACGATCATATAACCAAAACTGAGTATGCAGACTGCTAAACCAGTCCGAGGGTAGCGCCGGCTCAAAATCATGTAAACTCCGACGCCAAATAAAACAACTCCCCCATCTTCTCGCACGGCCAAAATTAAAGTTGCCAGAATCCCAAACAAGGGCCACCAGCGCTTCTCCATCGCCAGCAGCAAGCCAAATACATACAGCGGCATTTGACAAATATCGTGAAAATTGCCCAAAGTCGGGCCGATGACCGCGTTAGCGCAGTAATAGCTCACAACAATTGTCGCCGACAGCCTCGGTTCCAGATAGTGTCTGGCGAGAGCCCAGAGCACTCCTCCAGCCGCCGTAATTAAAGTCACCTGCAATACAGTCAAAGTGACGGGGGAGGGAAACAGCGAGTAAATTGGCAGCCACAGCATCAGCGCCGGGGTGAAATGCTGCCCCAACCGATAGTAAGATACTTCCGGGAGCTGGTTTTGGTGAACCACATTAGTGGACAAAGCCGAAGATAGGGAACTCTCAAACAAGTGACCCCGAGTGCCGTTCCAAAAAAGTTGATTGAAAATGCCTTGGTCGTAAGTAGCGTAAAAGCTGTAGTAGCGGTGCAGCGTCAGCAACAGGCACAGCACAAAAAAGGCGGCCGCCACTTGAACCACCACCCGCAGCGATTCATTTTTCTTCCATCTCAAAAATATCATCTGCCCGCCTGTAATGAAATTATCGGACAATAGCATAAATCTAAAGTAAGTATTAAATTAAAGTAGAAGTGAAATAACTCGGCTCGGCAATGCTCAATTATTTTCACCCGATCGAAAAGCTCAACAACGTCCATCCAACACCAGGCACCAGCGGCACTGACTGTTCTCCCGAACAGCCGGCAAATTCCGCACCGCTTTTACAGCTTTTGCTGTTCGTAGACAAGCGTCCCTCTTCCAGGGAACAGACCAGACACATCCGCAAGTCCCTAAAGGATTTGAAGGCAGAGTGCGACTTTGAGCTTCAAATCATCGACGTAGGAGAACAGCCCGATTTAGCCGAACACTTTAAACTTGTAGCAACTCCTTCGCTGCTCAAAATTCATCCCGAGCCGCGACAAACTCTCGCCGGCAGCAATTTGATCGCCCAACTCGAACACTGGTGGCCCCGCTGGAAGCGCTCTGTAGAGGAATACGCAGCTCAGCAACAGTCTGCCCCAGCTCTTGCTGAAGCCATGACTGACCCAAAACCCATCTATTCGGTTGCTTGCGCCGCCGAAATTGTGCAGCTTTCTGATGAAGTTTTTCGCCTCAAACAGGAAAAAGAACACCTGCAAGAGCAGTTGCAGTTGAAAGACCGAATTATTGCGATGCTAGCTCACGACTTGCGCAATCCCTTGACGGCCGCATCTTTGGCTTTGGAGACTTTGGAGTCTAGTCAGAAGGTGAAACAGGGAGAAAAGTCGCGTTTGACACCGACTCTGGCGGCTCATTTGATGAAACAAGCCCGCCGCCAAATCCGGATTGTCGATCGTATGATTACAGATATTCTGCAAGCAGCCCGGGGTACAAACGCTCAACTCCACATTGAACCAAAAAGAATCGAACTGGGGGCGATTTGTCAAGATGTAATCTTGCAGTTTCAAGACAAATTTCAGGCGAAAAGTCTCAACTTAGAAACAGACATTCCCGCAGATTTGCCCTTGGTTTATGCCGATCCCGATCGCATCAAACAAGTCATAGTCAACCTGCTTGACAACGCCAGCAAGTACACGCCAGACCGAGGAACTGTTAATCTTTCAATTCTCCACCGCACCGCTTATAAAGTTCAAGTCAGCATTTGCAACAGCGGCCCGGGAATTCCTGAAGAAGATTGCGCGAGCATTTTTGAAGACAGCTTTCGCTTGCAGCGAGATAAATCAACAGACGGTTACGGTATTGGACTGTCTCTGTGTCAAGGCATCATCCGCGCTCACTACGGTCAAATTTGGGTAGACTCCGTACCCGATAGAGGCAGTTGTTTTCACTTTACTCTGCCCGTCCAAAAATAAAAGTTAGCTGTCAATTGTCAGTTAACAGTTGTCAGTTGTCAGTTAACAGTTGTCAGTAGCAACCGAATTTGATATTACAGCAACTGCGCCCGACGGTTAGGACGTTCTTAATTCCTAAAACCCTTGCGGAAGATTGCTTCTTGCTTCTTACTTCTGGTATGTAGCTCAACGTTTCCGCAGTGCAGCAATAATCTGTGCGTTTGCCTTGGGAAAAGTAAATTGGTCAATTTCGTCGAGTGTCACCCAGCGAATTTCATCGCATTCGATCGTTTGCGGTTCCCCGCTGATGTGGCGGCAGTGGTGCACGTATAGTCTAACTGTGAATTTAGTGTAGTCGTGGTCGATTGTAATCAGGCGATCGCCAACTTCTACGACAATCCCCAACTCCTCCATAATTTCCCGTTTTATGCAAGCTTCGATCGTTTCCCCAGGCTCTATTTTACCGCCCGGAAACTCCCAGAAACCCCCGTGCAGTCCGTGTTGTCGGCGCTTGTCAATCAAAATTTGTTGGCGATCGTTCCAGATTGCAGCAACGCCGATAACTTTGTGGGCAACAGGAGAAAGAGACATATTAATTAGGAATTGGGAATTGGAAATTGGGAATTGCGAATTGGGAATTTAAGAATAATATCAATAATTATTCAATTATTTAATCTAAAATCTAAAATCTAAAATCTAAAATCTAAAATCTAAAATATTAAGCCCCCATCTTGCGAGGGGGGTCTTGACATTTTTAGCACTTAAATGTTTAGAATCTACTAATCGTCTGAGCCGTGTCTCTCACTGGCTTGTATGGACTTTTCAAAAGTCATTCGCTGTTCGGCATTTTTGAGAAAATAACCGCTAATCATAGCCGAGGCGAGTAATCTACCCAAATGTTCGCGACTGGTAGTCACTGTCACCCCGAAGTGTTCCGAAGGCAAATTCCCCAAAAGTCCAACAATATTTCGCTCCATTACTTGAAACACTTCGTGAGAAGTTGGCTTAGACAACTGAGAAACTGTGTCGGGAGCCATGGACTGCACGTATTGCCATAATAAGTTGGCATTTTCTCCGTCTTCTTCAAAGAATTCTGGGGATTTATTAGATGAGTTGCTCACGAGTACCTCCGTTGCAGAGACAGCTTGTTATGTTAGACGCGGGCGGTTAAATTAAATAACCTTTATCCGATCGCTGCTGATCTTTATTACTAAGTAATTACTAATGTAGCAGGACAGTTGTAGCAACCAAGTGGGCACAACCGAATTAAAAGCGGCGGTTTTTACGATTTTAGATTGGGGATTGCGAGTGGGCGAAATGTCCGATCGCCAATCCCCAATCTAGCTAGCTGGCGAGATAATCGTTGATATCTTGCTTGCGCTTGCGGAGTTTGGTCAAAGCTTCGCGTTCTATTTGCCGCACTCGTTCCCGACTGATGTTGAGACGATCGCCTATTTTGGCCAAAGTTAGGGTTTGCCCGTCTTCTAAACCGAACCGCAAGGCGAGCACTTCTCGCTGTTGCTGAGTCAGTTCCGCCATCAGGTGGTCTAAGTCAGTCCGCAGGGAAGATTGCAGGGCAAAATCTTCTGGCGTAGTACCCGTATCTTCCAACAAATCGCCCAACTCTGTATCTTGATTGTCTCCCACGCGCAAGTCCAGGGAAAGTGGCAGGCGCGCGCGATCGAGATATTCGCGAATCTGTTTGGGAGTCAATTCTAGCTCTGATGCCAATTCAGCAGCCGTGGCCGCGCGACCGAGCTGTTGAGCAAGTTGGCGCTGAGCCTTTTTAATTTTGTTGAGCTTTTCGGTTATGTGGATGGGTAAGCGGATAGTGCGGCCTTTTTCGGCGATGGCCCGAGTAATTGCCTGACGAATCCACCAATAAGCATAAGTAGAAAATCTGTAGCCCTTAGTCGGGTCAAATTTTTCTACTCCCCGCTGCATCCCGATCGTGCCTTCCTGAATTAGATCCAGTAAATCTACGTTGCGCTTGATATATTTTTTGGCAACAGACACTACCAGGCGGAGATTCGCTTCCACCATTTGGCGCTTTGCCCTTTCCCCGTTTTCGATCGTCCGCTGCAACTGTGCCTCAGACAGCCCAACTGCCTGTGCCCATTCAGCCGCCGTCGGGTCGCGGCCTAACTCTTCGGCTAAAATATTTTTCTCCTGATGCAGTGCGGTTGAGCGCTGTACCTGTTTCCCGTAGAGTATTTCTTGCTCATGGGTCAACAAGGGAACGCGGCCGATTTCCCGCAAGTAAGCGCGAACAGAATCTGTATCTGAGGACTTAAGAGTTTTCATGAGCTTTTCCCGCTGAGGATCTGTGCCTCTAAAGGTTTGCGGTAGTCGCAAACCCCTAGCTTTAGCTGGGAAGGAAAGCGGGCGGGGACTTGCGCTTTCCTTCCATTTAAAGAGGCTTAATTTTATGGTAGCTAGCTACTACTCCCAGTCAGCACCGTCTCAGGTTAGGTTTTGGTTGGGGTGTGCACAATACTACGTTATGTTAAGAATCTTAACATTTGTGAGAGCACTTGCCTACACTTCTTCATATTTATTTCATGCCAGGCTGGACTGTTGATACCAGAGTATCCGCTTTCCTGGCTTTACAGTTTGCATCAATATAAACAAAATCCGCCACATCTCAGAGGGGGAGATTGGTAGAGGGGGAGGAAACGCTGGGGGCACAGCGAAGTGAAAAATACAATTTAAATGCCCGGCAGCTTCAGTTGACGATCGCACAAAGGACCCAAAAAACCGGGCTTTTTACCGAATCTGCGGGCTGTAACGAGGTATTTTGGTTGAAAAACCGGGTTTCAGGCCACCCGTCTGTCCAAGGGTATAAATTTGAAGTTAGAGATATTGATGAACCCGCCCTACAGATAATGACCAATTAACAATTGACCCATAGACTTGAATTGCAAGCATTCGCTCTCCAATCTTGAAATGAATCGGCGTTGCATTTGCGATCCGTTGCGGTTTCCCTATAGATCAAAAATTTATGCAATAAGTCTAATCAGTTCTTTGCCGTTGAGCTTCGTAATTTATCTGCGGTTTCCCTATAGATCAAAAATTTATGCAATAAGTCTAATCAGTTCTTTGCCGTTGAGCTTCGTACAATATGAGGGCTCCGGCGATCGACACATTTAAAGATTCTACGCCACGACTGAGGGGAATTTGGATTTGTCGATCGGCCAAACTCCTCAATTCTTCCGACAAACCAGAGCCTTCGTTGCCCAAAACTATCAGAGTCGGCACTCGCAAATCTACTTCCCAATAACTTAAACTGGCCCCGGCGACGGTTGCTAAAATTTGCATTCCTCGATTTTTATACGCGGAGACTTCGGCGGTTAAATCTGGACTGACTGCCATTGGCAGCTTAAACCAAGCTCCTGCGGAGGCGCGCAGCACTTTGGGATGGTCTAAATCGGCGCTGTCTGCGCTCAGCAGCAAACCGTCGGCATTAGCAGCCGCAGCCGTGCGGACGATCGCCCCCAAGTTGCCGGGATCTTGGATTGTTTCTAGGGCTATTCCTAAAGTGGACAATTTTGCGGGATCTGTTGCGGGGCGGGGTGCGGTGGCGACAATGCCGTCGGGTTGGACTGTAGTGGCGATCGACTCTAACACTTTTGCACTTACTAATTCTGTGCGATCGGCTAAATTACCAACTTGCTGCCAAAGTTTCCCGTGCTGCTCCAGCCATTCGGGAGTGCAGCAAACCGTTGCTAGCGGGTATTTGGCAGCGCAAGCTTCTTCGAGCAAGTGCGTCCCTTCGAGTAAAAATAATTGTTGTTCCCTGCGTCCCTTCGAGCTGTGCAGCTTGCGAATTTCTTTAACTAGGGGGTTTTGAATACTTGTCAGCATTGTTTAATTCAGCAGAGCGAATGGGGTTATTGCCTGTATCGGGTTAACCCCAAACTTCCTTCTGCCTTTGGAATGCGGAACCCGGGACTTGAACCCGGAAGGCTTGCACCACATGAACCTGAATCATGCGCGTCTACCAATTCCGCCAGTTCCGCATCGGTCACGAATTACTACATTGCCATATGTTCGCCAGTTTGTCAAGTGTTTTGAGGAATTTATTTTTTTTCTGGGCTGTGAGTAATATTTGGCACAAATTACTGTTCGGGTTGAGAAATGCTTTAGTTTCGAGGATTTACTGTTAGCCAAACATCGCCAAACGCTGTGTAGTTGAGTAGGGTGTGTCAGATCGCGTCCGGTTATTAATAATCCACAAGCTTTGATCTGACGCACCCTAGGGGATTTGCTGAAAAATGGGAATCTAATCGGCCAAATCGGGGAAAACCTCGCGCACGGCCGGATGCACCAATCGGTGATTCTGCACGTTCAATCCCTTCGCCAAACTCGGATTCATTTCCAAAGCTTTAATCCCGTTATTTGCCAACTGCAAAACATAAGGCAAAGTGCTGTTATTCAAAGCTTGAGTTGCAGTCCAAGGCACAGCACCGGGCATATTCGGCACGCCGTAATGCACGACTCCTTCCTCAACATAAGTAGGATTTGTGTGTGAAGTTACCCGCAAAGTTTCCACGCAGCCACCTTGGTCAACGGCTACGTCAACAATCACAGAACCGGGGTGCATTTTCGCAACAAATTCGCGAGAAACCAGCACCGGAGCTCTTTTACCTAAGACCAAAACCGCACCGATTAACAAATCAGCATCGGGAACAACTGCTTCAATTTGCAAAGGACTGCTATAGAGGTATTCTACTCTGGAACCGAACAGAGTTTCTAAATAGGCTAGGCGATCGACATTTACATCCAAAATCTGCACTCTCGCGCCCATTCCTACAGCAATTCGCGCTGCTTCTGTGCCGACGATTCCGCCGCCCAAAATCACAACTTTACCCGGTCTTACCCCCGGTACACCACCCAAAAGCACTCCTCTGCCACCTTGCTGTCGTTCCAGAAACCGAGCTCCGAACTGCACGGACAAACGCCCTGCAATAACGCTCATCGGCGTCAGCAGCGGCAACTTTCTGTCGGGGAGTTCGACGGTTTCGTAGGCGATAGCCTGGACTCCGCTGCTGATTAAATGTTCGGTTAATGTGCGATCGGCCGCCAAGTGCAAATATGTAAACAGCAACTGCTCTTTTTGAATCAGCGGATACTCAGCAGGCAGCGGTTCTTTAACTTTAACAATTAGTTCGCGATTCCAGACATCTGAAGCCTTTAAAACAATCTTAGCCCCTGCTTCAACGTAGTCCTCGTCCGCAAAACCGGCCCCAGCACCAGCATTCGTTTCCACGAAAACTACGTGGCCTTTGTCCGAACAAGCC
The DNA here is from genome assembly GCF_036701085.1 of Microcoleus sp. Pol7_A1. NCBI lineage: Bacteria > Bacillati > Cyanobacteriota > Cyanophyceae > Oscillatoriales > Microcoleaceae > Microcoleus > Microcoleus sp. Pol7_A1. Next base: position 20,084 of record NZ_JAUBQD010000001.1, on the reverse strand, counting down.
CGAACACTTGTGGGACTTAGCCCGACTCGAAACTCTAAATCCTTGATTTCCTTGGGGACGCCTATTTCCATCTATAACCTCTAATCTCAGGCATACATAGATCGAATCTAACCTAAAAACCATCCCCAGCGGGACAATACCATTGTAGATTTTAGATTTGGCAATCCGGCTGGGCTAGGAGAATTTTTGTGGGATTTTCAGCCAGTGCGATCGCAAGTTCCCAAATTGATCGTTTTCCATAAAGTCGATCGTCTTTTTAGCTTGTTCCTACTTTATTTGATATGCGTAGTCAGCATTGATATACCCTAGGTCAAAATAGTCGTAAGTAAAGCCAGTTAAAATGGTTACTCTACATTTACCTTTTCTACCCCTTTTTTTTTTTTTTGTGTGTGACTTACTTTTTCTTTAAATGACTCCAAATTATAATCAATGAGGGGCAGTTTTTTGGGCTGGTAAGAAAAATTATTTTTTAGGCAAAGCGCCCGTATTGAGTACCCACCTCAGCAACCATACTATCTTTAGATATTCCAACATCTTCGCCAGACTTTCAACTAACTAGGTAGGTGCAAATGAACTTTTGACATTGGGGGAAACTTATCTGCTAAAAAAAATGGTAAAAATCTCAACAAACAACCCGAAACGGTATAAAGTAGATGGTGGTTCTAGAGATTTGCTTAAAAAAGAACTAACTTCTAGAGAGTTTGGTGTCAATATATTTGATCGGTCACTTATAATTTAACAGGCATAACTCGCCCCCCTATCTAAACAAATGCCACGCACACCTACCTTAACATTCGATCGCGGAACTCTCCTGCTGCACCCGCCGCCCAAAGGCAGAGACTGGGTGGACTTTGCGACATGGGACGATCGCGTGGAAAAATACCGCATTCGAGCCATTCACTACCGCCCGCTGGTAGAATGCCTCCAAGCCGAGTGCATTCACTTCACCGACGAAGCTAGGGGATACGAACTACTAGGACTCGTACCCAGCGTGGAAATGCAGCCTTACCCACATCAAGAACAGGCCCTGGCAGCTTGGCAGGAAGCAGGAAGCCAAGGAGTAGTCGTCCTCCCCACCGCTTCCGGCAAAACTTATCTGGCACAATTAGCCATGCAAGTCACTGGTCGCAGTACATTAATTGTAGTACCAACTCTCGATTTAATGCACCAGTGGTACGCTAATTTAAAAGCAGCTTTTCCCGACATCGAAATCGGATTGTTGGGCGGAGGTTCGCGGGACAAAACGCCAATTTTAGTGGCAACCTACGACAGTGCAAGTATTCATGCAGAAACCTTGGGCAATAAATACGGCTTGCTGGTTTTTGACGAATGCCACCATTTGCCAACAGACTTTTATCGAGTAATTTCCGAATATGCGATCGCGCCTTTTCGACTCGGGCTGACAGCCACACCCGATCGCACCGACGGCCGCCACAGCGATTTGCATTTCCTGATCGGCCCGACAGTATTTAGCAAAAGACCCGAAGATTTGGCAGGCGATGCTTTAGCCGACCATAAAATAGTTCAAATCATGGTAAAACTGTCAAAAGAAGAGGGCGATCGCTACGCGGAATTAATCAACATTCGCAACGACTTCTTAAAACAGTCTAACATCAGAATATCCAGCCTCGAAGGTTGGAAACAGTTTATCATGGCAAGCGCGCGATCGCCCCTGGGACGGCGCGCCATGCTAGCCCACCGCCAAGCCAAAGAAATCGCCCTTTGTACCGAAGGAAAACTGCGAATTTTAGCCACAATACTAGCAGAACACTCTCCCCAGCGCACCCTAATTTTCACCGGAGACAACGCCACAGTTTACCGAATTTCCCAAGAATTTCTCATCCCCACAATTACCCACCAAACCCCAGTCAAAGAACGCCACGAAATCCTCGATCGCTTTCGCAGCGGCGAATACAAAACCCTCGTCGCCTCCCACGTCCTCAACGAAGGAGTGGACGTTCCCGACGCCAGAATTGCTATCATATTGTCAGGAACCGGCAGCGAACGCGAATACATCCAGCGATTGGGTCGAGTTCTCCGCAAAAGCAGCGATGTAAATAAGTTAGCAATTCTCTACGAAGTCGTCACCGAAGACACCAGCGAAGAAAGAACTTCTCAACGCCGCCGAGGAGGAATGCAGCCTCACCAACCCCAACCACAAACACAAATAGAACCGCCAAAGCCAGAATATCAGAAATTAGAAACTGTCAAACCGACACCCATTTACGGAGTCAACCGAGAGACAACCAAAAAAGCAGCAGAATCACCCGCCAAATGGGGAGAAGACAATGATGAAATTCCCTGGTAGCAAGCCTAAATAAGTTAGTTGTGGGATGGGTAGTCTTAGTGAAAAGATGGCTATATAATTAAATCACTCCTAGGTCTATTTAAAAACTACCATCTACAATCGATTTACGGAGTCAACCGAGAGGCGACTAAAAAGCAGCAGAATCACAGCAAAGTGGGTAAAAAATGATGATTTCAAGAAATTTTAAAGGTTGCCCAATTAGTGTACAATCTGAATAGTGACTAATTCATAGTACCGGAAAATGATCGATATCACACAAATAAGTAACTTTAAAGTCTTCCCCAAACATACAGGAGTTTGGGAGGGAACTTGGACAATCCTCAATGCTGATTTCCAAGACACCCAGCGTTTTACAGCAGTGTTAACCCAGAAAATTGTTGATAACCAGTGGAGGCAAACTAACGTTCAAACTTATGCCAATGGCAAGAGTGAAACACAAAACTTTGTGGGTCATGTTGTCGGTGAAGGGCAAGTAGAAATTGAAAGTAATGACTCTATCTTTTCTAACTACAAGACACTAGCCACAGAAGTTGGAGATAATTTAATCGTTTTTCAAGTATGGGACAAAGCAACTGGCATTCTCAGGGCTGTAGAAACCATAAATCTTGTCAGTTGCGATCGGCGAATTCGGACTACCCAAAGCTTGACAGAAGAAGGAAAACTCAGGGGAGTTATGGTGATTGTCGAACAAAAAATTGAGTAAAACTTTTCACTGCTTATGCTACCAACTGATTTATTAAGTCACCGCCAAAACGGAGAATCAATCGTCCCGCTACGCCTCAAGATAGATGCTAAAAACTTAGAAGCAGCTATCGAAACGATAAACTGCTTCCAAGAGTCGATCGGCAAAACCCAAGGCGAGCTCGACGGACGCTTGCTAGAATTAGAAGGCGACAGCCCGGATTATCGGCTGAAACGGGGATTAGCGCACCTCCTTAAAGGCGGTTTCTGCACCTTGGAAGTCATCAGTCCCCTAGAACCCTCAGAGTTGAGACAGCGGGTTTTTGCATTGTCTGCGCGATCGACTCCCAGCCCTCAATCCACCCAATTAACCCTGGAAAAAGTAGCAACTGAACTCAGCCAAGACTTAAACAGAGAAGTTTTGCCTCACGAAATCACTACAGGTTTATACGCCGATTTAAACGAAAATAAAATCCTCACTGAGTTTAATGCACCAACTCCCGAAAACTTGCTTCACAAATACAATCTTTCTCAAGTTCAAGGCATATTTTACCGAGCAAGTCAAGTCCAATTAACCGCCCACCGCAACGATCCAGGAGAATACAAACTCTTATTTCGCTATCTGAAACTATTTCAATTAATGACTTACATCGAAGGCGATGCAGACCACGGTTTTACACTGACAATAGACGGCCCTACAAGCTTGTTCAAACCCAGCACCCGCTACGGTTTAGCCCTCGCGAAAATGCTGCCCGCACTGCTGCACGTCACCAAATGGAGTATGCACTCGACACTGCACACAAAAGATCCTTTTAGCGGCGTTTTGAAAACAGGTAAATTCACCCTCAATTCCGACTGCGGTTTAGTCAGCCACTATCCCCCTGGCAAGCCTTATGATAGTATGTTAGAAGCAGCATTTGCTGAGCGATGGAATTCCACAAAAACCGAGTGGCAACTAGAGCGAGAAGTTGATTTAATTCCAATTCCAGGTAGTGTGATGATTCCCGACTTTCGGTTAGTGCATCCCGACGGGCGAGTGTTTTTATTAGAAATAGTGGGCTATTGGCGGCCGGAGTATTTGCAAAAGAAATTTGCACAAGTACAGAAGTCTGAATGCGATCACTTGATTTTAGCTATTTCCGAACGGCTGAATTTAGAAAAAGCCGGGGTGAATGTAAATGACGTGCCAGCAAAAGTAGTCTGGTTTAAAGATAAATTGTTGCCCAAATCAGTCCTGGAAGTCCTCGAATAGTAACCAATCCGCGCATGAGTTGCCAACTTATTTCTTTCTCTCTCTGCGCCCTCTGCGGTTTAAAAAAAGCCTATTATATGAATTAAATTATCCTCAAAAAACATCGCACATTGCACGCTATACTAAAATGGGAATTTACCCAAATCTTTGCCACCGCGTACTCTCATCCTAAAATCGATTGAAAAATGCCAGACACAAGTATTGTTGAAAGAATCAAAAAGCTTTTAGCCCTCGCCACCTCATCCAATGAAAACGAATCGACTGCTGCGGCAGAAAAAGCTTCCCTGTTACTTGCACAGTACAATCTCAGCCTCGCGGATTTAGGGCCAAATCACCAAGAAGAGATTGACGAAAACTCTGTTGAAACAACATCGAAATTTGTTACTTGGAAAATGATGCTGCTGTCGGGAATTGCCGATGCTAACGGTTGCAATGCCATGCGAAACACTTATAATGGCAGTATGTTTTTGGTGGGAACTTCTACCAACCTGATTGTTTGCAAACATCTTTACGAGTATTTGAGTTCTGCGATTGAAAAAAGAGCGAAGTACCGCAAAGGAAATGGGAGGGGATTGGCGTATCTGAATGCTTTTCGGGTTGGATGCGCGACAAGGTTGAGACAAAGATTGTTGGAACAAAAACAGGAGATGGAAGAGTCGGGGATTCCGGGTTCGGGGGATGCGGCGGCGACTCCAGGCATTGTAGTGCGATCGATGTTTGAGAAAAATCAACGGGCGATCGCGGATTATCTAGAGGGCCGAGGGGTTAAAATTAGAACGAGAACAGATTCTCAAGTCAGCAGCGAGGCGGGTTTTAATTCGGGGTATGAAGTGGGCGACAAAATTAGTTTGCACAAGCAAGTGCAGCAGCAAGGGGATATGAAACAACTTAATGAATGTCTTTGAGTAGGGTGTGCGATCGTGAAAATCAGCTTCCTAGGTTAGAATTAAAAACAGAAACTAACAGAAGAGAGCCATGTCAGACCAAGATATCGCTAATATAATTACGATAGAACCTGGTAAACGAGGTGGTAAACCTTGTATTCGAGGCATGAGAATTACAGTCTATGACGTGCTGGAATATCTCGCTTCTGGGATGACTTATCAAGAAATTCTAGATGATTTTCCGTATCTCACCCAACAGGATGTTTTGGCTTGCTTGAGTTTCGCAGCTAAACGGTAATTGGATCGAGAGCGTTATAGTTAAGTGAATAAGATAAATAGGGTAAAAACATGACAGTTTACGATCTAACTATTGCTAAAATTAGCCAACTGCCAGAGTCACTTGTTCAAGAGGTGAATGATTTTATAGACTTTTTGCTCCTCAAATACAACAGTGAATTGCCACAGCTTACGGAATCAGACTCTTCTGACTATTTAAAGAATTTAGAAGCCTACGAAGAAAAGTTAGCCCGTGGAGAGATTCAATGGTAGCAGCTTCATCAGTAAATCCAACATATACAAGAGGAGATGTTGTGTACGTCACAGTTTATGTTTTTTCGCTCAGTAATTGTTCCTTCAACTCCTGACACTCTTTTGCTAGCGGGATGTCTAATTCTTTAGCGATGGATAAAGCGCGATCGCAAGATTCAAGAGCTAAAGTGCGATCGCCTATCTGAAGATAAAGTTCTGCCAAGTATTTCAGAGTTACAGCCTCACCAAAACGAGAGCCAATAGTTCTATAAATCTGTAATGAAACCTGCAAGGTTTCTAAAGATTTTGAATAATGGTAAATTTTGATGAAAGTTCGTCCTAAATTAGCCAGTGCTTTTGCTTCTCCCAAGCGATTGCCTATTTGCTGTGCAATAGCTAAACATTGCTGGTGGTAATTAATCGCTTGCTGATAATCTTCTAAAGAGTAGTAGACATTACCAATATTCCCCAGCGCTTCTCCTTCCCCAGAGAGATAGCCTATTTCCCGTGCAATGCACAAACTCTGTTGATATAAATCAAGGGATCTGTCATATTCTTGAAAAGAATAGTAGGAATTGCCCAAATTGTTTAGCGCATGACCAACACCATAACGATGGCCTATTTCCTGTGCAATAGCTAAACATTGCTGATGGCAAGCAATCGCTTTCTGATAATATCCTAAAGAATAGTAGACATTACCAATATTTCCCAGTGATCTCCCTTCTTCAATCCAATCGCCTATTTCCTGTGCAATAGCTAAACATTGCTGATGGCAAGCAATCGCTTTCTGATAATCTCCTAAAGAATAATAGACATTACCAATATTCCCCAGTGATCTCCCTTCTTCAATGCGATCGCCTATTTCGCGCGTAATTGTCAAACTCTGCTCATGGTAAGCAATCGCTTTTGCATAATCTCCCAGACAATAGTAAGTAATGCCTAGATTATTCAACGCTAAACTCTCATTTCTACGGTTTTTGATTTCCCGCGCATTTGTCAAACTCTGCTGAGAATACTCAATCGTCTTGGCATAGTCTCCCAAAATATGGTAAGCCTTGCCCAGACCATAAAAAAAATTGTGTCTAAACTGGGACTGAGTTTACCTACTATTCTGCTATATAAGTCAATCTGTTCGCTATAGTATCCCCAAGTATCTAGTTGAGCGTGTAATTCTTCATTGGTCGGAGTATTGAGCCGGATAAAAAGTATTTTGCTAGCTCTTTCCCAGTCTTCGACTGCACAAAGGTGGTGAAACGCTTCCAAATAGTTACGCACCTTCTTCAAATTAGTAGAATCTGACTTGGGTTTATAATCCGTGAGCCACTGTACAACTGCTCTGTACTGAAGCCGTTGCTCACGAGTTGGAAAATCGGCACGGAGATTATGAGGATTGATACCTAACTGTTCCAAAACCAAATCACCAGATGGTGTCAGATTATTTTCCATAGTAATTTTCTCCAATTTATTCAGTTTACTGGTAGCCTTAATCGATGATCGATCGCCACACTGCGAATCAAATTATGTTGTCCTACAAGCCGATTATCTTCATCGTCAATTCCTCCATCTTCAACTAAATATCTTTCCCGCAGAGTTTGGATTGCAGCCTTTTGCTGATCCTCACTGTAACCCTCATCTTCTAAATTAATCAGCCACCACTTTTCTTTGACTTCACAGCGATAGATTGAGGCAGTACAAAGTAACACATAGGCATCATAAACATCATTTTTTAAATGTTCAAATGTCTTTTCAATCCTTTCTTTAACTTTCCTTCGTAAAACTTTCGTATATGATGCTAACTCCCACCTATCCTCATCTCCTTGCACTATTCCTTGGTTACGAGCGTCGTCAATAGCTTCTTTTACCTCTTCAATGTAACGACTATTCTCTTTCCAGTAAGCCCTGACTTTCCCACCATAAGACTGCTTGATTTCTCCCGCGATTGTCCGCAAAGCTAAAGGATGCCCGTCATAAACTGCACCAATTACTCGCAGGGGACTCTGTGCTAGTTCCAAGTCGCCATCTAGTTGAGCTTTTTGAAATAACGCCACCTGCTCAGGCATTTCTAAGCCTTTCAAAAGTTGGCAATACCAGAGATTTTTGTAGCGATCGCATTCTGCTGTCTCAAACTTAGTTGGCAAATCCTGAGAAGTAAGAATAAATCGACTTTCACAGGATGGTTCTGCCAAGAAACTTACAAAAAATTTACCCCACCACTCATCAGCAAAATCACCCCAGCCATCCTCTTCATTGCCTGTTAGTAGGTACTCAAGAGAATCTATGAGGATTAAATAGCGATTTTCACGCAAGCGTTTGACTAACCGCCGTAACAGTTGCTCTGGTTTGCGATCGTCCTTTGGGACAATTTCTCCCCACTTCTCCAGCCATTGCAGCGCCACACTGGCAAAGTCTGAAGTTTTATTCTCATCTTCAAAATTATCCCTGTGTTCCCTCCAATCTCCTCGCAATTCCTGTACTAGCCTTTCAGCCAAAGCAGTTTTACCGATACCTGTAATGCCAACCAATAGCAAGACACGACTGGAAGAATTTACGCGATCGCTCAACTGTTGAATCAGACTTTCTCGCCCAACCCACGCATCGTCATAGACGCTAAACTCCATATATGCTGAAGGTTGCTGGGTTGAGGTTTTGTCAATATATGCTGAAGGTTGCTGGGTTGAGGTTTTGTCAATAATTTCTTCCCAGTTCTCTATGCCAACCGCTTTACAAATAGCAATAAATAAATCTCGGTCAATTGGTATCCCCCGCCTAAACCGCTTTAAAGTTGCTACGGAAGTATTAGCCGCACTACACCAAGCAACTGCTGTTGCTTCCCAGCCTTTCTTTTTTCTTTTTGCATCGACGATTTCCAGCCCTTGTTTAGAAGCTCTGAGAGAAATTGCCACATTATATACTAAATTACAAATATTTTTGGTTCATTTTCGGCTCACTTTTAGGTTCAGTCTCAAACATGAGCCAAAAGTGGTGATTTTCAATCTGTTTACCTCAGTCATCATAAAAAAGTGGAAACTTAGACTTCTGTCTTTATTTCCTTACCTGACTAATTGTAGATGTCACCAAGAAAGAGCCAAGCAGACCTAGCTCAGCTCTGGGTAGAGTCAAAAACCTCAGACAAAGAGGTAATTACCGAAAGGTGATTAGGACAAGTTGAGCCATACAAGCCATGCAGTACAACCCGCTAAAGGAACAGGCTGCTGTATCAGCTATCCTTCGGCTCTTTGGGTTCTTGTTCCAGTACCGAAAGGTACGCTCTACCAGATAAATGAACATAAGCAGCGCTTGCAATAAGTGCTGCTGTGGGTCCAGCAAAGGTGGTTGACACATATAGTTAGGGAGTAAACATCAATATAGCTCAAGGACAGCGCCTAGAGGTACCAGCTCAAAGCGCTGCATTTTGCTATGACTCCAATTATAGTCAGCGCTGATTAGGTGTCAATAAATTTATGTTGACTTTATATGTAAATTTATGTAAATATCCTGCCAAAGCAGAGGAATACGTTTTGGTCACAGCTATATAAAATAAAGTTAGCCGTATCTCCTGTCTCATACTTTTGGGAGTGTGCCTTTTGTTCCCTTATGGCACCCCACTCTTTGGGTGGAGCAACTGAAACGATTCTCGCAGTGGCTGTCCTAGTTCGATCGATCGCACTTCTGATTCAAGTTCTAGCCCCAATAGTACGCAAATCTGGTAAATAAGCCAATTCAATGATGGGGCGAGCATCCACGCCCCACCTTCCCCAAAACATCGCCCTCAATCAATCAATTCCGCTTCTTCAAAAATCTGTCTAGTCGTCAACTCCAAACCAGGCAGCAACTCATCCAAAATTAGTGTATTATCCGTATAAACTTGACTCAAACCATCGGTCAAAAAACTTATTATTAAAATAGCCTCTGGATCTATCACCCAAACTCGCGGAACGCCCGCCGCCAAATAATCTTTCGCCTTCTCTTCAAATTCCTTCATACTTTGATCCGGCGATATAATCTCAATCACCAGTTCAGGAATTGCGGGACAAGCTTCATTTCGGCGCCAACTTTTCGGCAGACGTTCATAAGAAATGTACGTTAAATCGGGAACAGGTGCCCAATCTTTATCCTGACGTTTCAACAAAATTGCCCATTCTGGAAGCACTCGCCCGCGTCCTTTACACCATACACGAATCAGGCGACACAAAGCTCCCTGTAAACTGGAATGAAAAAATTTTGGAGACACTTTAGGAACTGCTTCACCATCTACAAACTCACAATATATATCTCCGTCGGGCAAAGCTAGAAATTCTGCTAAAGTGAGTTTGGTTCCGATGCCTACCATGAATCCCAGCCCTCTCGCTAATTAATTCAAATATCAATTATACAAAATTTCCCAACTTTCCTAGAAGTACGATCGCCCCTGGGCCTCTATTCCAAAAACCGAATAACAAAATCCCCGACTTCTTAAAGAAGTCGGGGATTTAACCGCGATCGCATTTTAGGTTAGGCGTTTCGCCTGTTTTTATGCCAAAACTGGCACGGGCTGCGGCCAACGACCCATGACTTTACCAATCACCGCCAATTCTTCCATCAACTTGTCGAACTGATCCGGTGTTAAAGATTGCGGCCCGTCAGACAAAGCTTTTTTCGGATTCGGGTGCACTTCAATCATCAGCGAATCAGTACCGGAGGCGATCGAAGCAAACGCCATTGACGGTACAAACTGCGCCCAACCGGTGCCGTGACTGGGGTCAACCATCACCGGTAAGTGAGTCAGGGTTCGCAATACTGGTACTGCTGACAAATCTAGGGTATTGCGTGTATATTGCCTGTCATACCCGCGAATTCCGCGCTCGCACAAAATCACGTTCGGATTGCCAGAAGCCATGATATACTCAGCAGCCATCAACCATTCTTCAATAGTTGCCGAAATGCCGCGCTTCAGCAAAACGGGTTTGTCTTGAGCTCCGACTTTCTTCAACAGTGAGAAATTCTGCATATTTCTCGCCCCGACTTGGATTACGTCGGCTACTTCTACGATCGCACTTAAGTCGGCCGCATCCATAACTTCGGTGATAATTCCCAAGCCGCTAGCTTCCCGGGCCGCCGCCAGCAATCCCAAAGCACTCTCGCCGTGACCTTGGAAAGCGTAGGGGGAAGTTCTCGGTTTGTACGCGCCACCGCGCAGAAAATGAGCTCCAGCAGCTTTGACGCGCATTGCCGTTTCGACAATCATTTCTTCGTTTTCGACCGAGCAAGGGCCTGCTACGATCGCGATCGGATGATTTAGGCCGATCGTCACAGTTCCTAAAGGAGTAGAAACTTTTACTGCGCTGGGTTCTCCTTGGCGGTACTCCAGAGAAGCGCGCTTGTAGGGTTTTTCCACGCGCAGCACTTCTTCAATCCAGGTGCTCATTTCGCGCAGTTGCAGAGGTTCGAGATCGACGGTATCGCCTACCAAACCCATGACGGTTTTGTAACGGCCGACTATTTTTTCTGGGATCAAACCCCAGGTAGTGCGGAGGTCTTCGTCTAGTCGATCGATCTCGGCTTCTGGAGTGCCGGCTTTCATTACAATAATCATATTTTTTTTGCCTTTTCTGTTGGGCTAGACACGGATTATGACACGGATGCACTGAGAAAAATAGATGCAATGGGCGATCGAGAATCTATTTATATCAGTATGATTAGCAATTTTGTGGGGCGGGTTCTTCTTCCCTCCCCAAGGACAAACTCTAGATGGTTAACAGCTTAGTTTTTAGCTAATGACTAATGACTAACTTTTTGGCTTGGCGGCGCGCCACGCTTCTCGCATCCTGCCAAAATTGGTATTAAATTCTTCCCACCCCAGAGTGCTTCCTGAAACTTCTTCATCCCAGGAAGCCGAGAGGACTCCGTAACTCAATCCCAGAACCCCTAGACCAAAACAGCCCATGCTTACCAGCAATACTGCTGTATTGGGCAGGTCAAACAAGCCGTTGCTGACTACCAAATAGCTTACAAAAAATGTGGAAATTCCCAGGAGGGTCGGTATGCCGCAGAATACCGCTATGCGGGATATCATGCGTTTACTAACTGCTTCTGGGATGGATTGCGCCTGTTTTCCGGTTTTGTTAGCTTTGGGCTGCTTCTCGGCAGAATCAGACTCTAAGGCTGCGTTTGCTTGTGGTTCTGGGGGCTTTTTAGGCGTTTTTTTACGATTTGTTGCCGGTTCAAAGGGCAAGCGCTGGCGGGGTGGTTCGGAGGACATATTTTATCTCTAACCTGAAATCTCGAACATTTTTCAATAAGTCTTGGTGTTTGTCCAAGATTAAAGAATATTGTCGCAAATTTTGGCTTTGGTGTTTAGCCGCGAATGCCTAGACGGGCAATCAATGCTTTGTAGCGATCGGCATTTTGCTTTTGGATGTAGGCCAGCAGGCGCTTGCGGCGGCTGATCATCATCATCAAACCGCGCCTGGAGGCGAAGTCTTTTTGGTTGATTTTCAGGTGGGCGCTGAGTTTGGTGATGCGATCGGTCAGCATGGCGACTTGGACATCTGCTGAGCCGGTATCGGTTTCATGGGTTTGGTAATCGCCCATGATTTCTAGTTTGCGCTGTTGTGTAAGTGGCATGAATTGATTTTATGTTTTTTTGTACGATGTCACAATCTCCAATGATATCACAGGGAAAGCGTTAAGCATAAAATTTGTGCCAGGGATTGGTTTGTTGGCCCGGCAGAATTTTGGTTTTGATTCCCGTTTGCTTGATTGGCTGGCAGATTATCGGCTCAAATAGGCGATCGCCTCCCGTATCCAATCATCGGCACTACCTTTGGCGGCCAAAGTGCTGTCTTGACTGAGGGTTTGCAGCGCTTGCAAGACTTCAGCCGCAGTGTATCCCATCGCCAGCAGGATCATCTCGACTTCTTCTTGAATAGCTGGGGGGACTCCGGCGGCGACTGAAGTTGTCAAACCTGCTTGCTGTCGCCATTCCGAGAGTTTGCTTTTGAGTTCGAGGGCAAGACGTTCAGCGGTTTTTGTACCGACGCCCGGAGTTTTGGCGAGGATCCGGGTGTTACCGCCGACGATCGCCTGGACTAAATCTTGCAATCCTAAAGTATCGAGAAGTGCGATCGCCAGTTGAGCACCGACACCGCTGACACTCGTCAACTGCCGAAACAAATCGCGTTCTGCCGCGCTGCCAAAACCGTACAATACGATTTGGTCTTCCTTAACTTGCTGGTGGGTGAAAATTTGGGCGACTTCGCCGGAGGCTGGCAATTGACCGGTCACGCGGGGCAAAATTTGGATTTCATAGCCAATTTGATTGACTTCGAGAGTCAATATGACGCGGTTGCTGCCTTTGGCGATATCGGCGACTGTGCCTTTGAGATAGCTAATCATAGAGTTTATAATACACCGCTATTCGTTTTCATCAAACTCGGCGATGATGCTGCAGATTTCGTTGAGGCTAATATCTGTTCGATCGGATTTTGAGTAAATGGTTAACAAAAGTACGATCGACGGCGATTCGACTTGGTAAATCATGCGATATCCTGCACTTTTTCCTTTTTGGATGTTGCTGTTTTTCACCCGGACTTTTAAGATGATATAATCTTCGCCCATTCCGGGAATGCGATCGCCAATAAAATTGCCAGCCTGTATTTGTTCAATTACGGGCTGAGTATCTAGCCGGATTTGTCGATACTTTTTGGATAATTCACGCAAATTTCGCTTATACTCAGGCGTTAAATCGATTTGAACTAGATGATCGGATTCATTCGACATCGATGCCCTCCCACATTTGAGAAAGAGGTATTCGCTGTCGGGTTTTAGCTTCCTGCAACGCTCTTTTGAGACTAGCTTTTACTTCTTCAACTGGAGTATCGTCGGGGTCGTCTTCAGCTTCATCTGTAGGTTCGGGAAGAAGGACGATAATTCGCACGGGGCCCGGAGTGTCTAGTGCTAAAGGTCGATCGAGAATTAATTGACCTTTTTCGTCGATCGTTCCTGTGACTTCAAAGGCTTTCATTTGTTTCTCCTGGACTTTTTTAAATTAATACTATTATATAACCCTGTCCGAGCGATTTTGTTATTTTTTAGTTCAAAATAAGATGATGTTTAACCAAAGACAAATCCGTCTTGCCAAAATTCACAACCAAAGCCACATTGAAATTTTCCAACGATTTGACAAACCACATAATTTCATTAGAAGCTTTACCTTCATAGTGATTAAACAAAATAGAAAATCGCTTTTCCAACTCTGGTTTAACTTTGCCCGAAAGTAGAACGAGTTTGAACATTAAACCCATAGTCCTGCTGGCGCCGAGGTTGTACACCAAGTCGTAAAAAACGTAGTGGCTGGGATGTTGGGAATTTTCCACTACTAAGAAGTTGAACAACTGGTGGCAAGTCCGAACTAACAATATATTATTGAATTTCACCGAGTCATTTTCTCGCAATGTATTTTTGATTTGCTTGTACAAACGGTCATTAAATTGACGCCCGCCGTATTCTGGTTCGACCGACGATATTAAATATTCATATAAATCCACTTTAAATGAACCGTAAGATGGAGTTTTTCTGGAATCTCTCAGGAAAAATTGAGCCGCTTCTTTGTAGCTGCGATCGCCTGCTACTACTTTTCCCGCAAATTCCCTGACCGCTAAGTGCAGTTCTGCATCGTTCAAAAGTGTGGGATTAGCTGCCCGCTGCACAATGCCTATTTCTGTATTTCTCGGCTCAACCAAATAATTTAAATATTGAGACAAATGTATTTCAAATTGTCGCTGTCTTTGAAATGCCAGTTTTTTGATAGTTTGTTGGTCTTCCTCAATGCTGTCCTTGCTCAGTAGAGAATGGCCGTACAAATAAGGATACCGACAGATCAATTCGCCCAAAGGAGAATCTGTATCTTGTTTCTGCTGTTCCGCCTCTCTATCTAAGGCTTTTACTAAGCGCTCTATGGTCTGGAATTCTTCACTTTGAGTAAAGAAAGCTATTTGTTCTTGCAAGCGCTTGACTATGTAAAATTCCATCCCGAATCTGGGAGAAGTCTGCTTAAATAAAGCTACTAACTTTGCGATAGCCAAGTGGTTTTGGGAATGCAATTGCCAGCGGTTAATCGGGATGTAGCAGCAGCGGTGGAGGATATATTTAAAGTCGTAATTTGCTCGCTTGACGGAGACTATACTGTACAAAGTTGCTTCAATCTCTCGATCGGGATAGCCCATGCCGTCGATAAATAGCTTTCTGAACCGTTCGATCACCTGTGCGGGGGATTCTGTTTCCACGCAGGAGACGATGTGATCGTACAATCTCTGTTCGTTGCTGCCAGTTGGAACACTCTCTGAGGGCGGGGTGAGGATGCTGCTGCCTGCATCGGTGTCTGCGCTGCTGTCTGCAACTTGTGCGACAACGACTGTCGGTTTTTCTTCAAAAGTTCGATCGGGATTCAAGAACCAATAGTGTTCTTGGCTTAATTGTTTGTTCGCAGCCCAATCCAAAGCTGACTGCAAACTTTCCCCTGTCAATAACAGCGATTCATCTTCGCGGTCAGAAGCCAGCCATGCTGCTAGCGCGGAGCGGTACGGAGCCAATTTTCCCAGCTCTTTTTCTACCCAGAACCGATTAAAAACTGACTGATAAATTAGGTTGGCAACTATTAATTTACCGTGAGATTTAACAACCAGTCCTGACAGTTGCAATTCGATTTTTTCGGGAGAGTAATCTGCTGCGACTCCCTGCGATTCCCCCGGTTTTGTTGGCTGGGGCGGTTGCAAAATTTGCTGGTACAGCGTTAACAGCCGTGTGAGGTCGCAGTGGCTGTGGAAAATGCGATCGCGAATGGGTGTCAAATGTTGGGGTTCGTCTTCTTCTTCCCAATTTTTAATAATTCTGTGTTTGACCAGTTTTTCAACCTGATGAGCTTCTGAATTTCTGCCAATAAAAGGCCCGTATTCAAGTACCAACTGGCAAACTTTTTGAGTTAGAAACGGTTGCCCGCCCGTCCAAGCTAATATTTCTTGGAGCACTTTTTGGGGGCGAAAAGCTTTGAGAGCCAATCCTTTTGCTAGCGGCAAACTTTCGTGCAGTTGGAATCGACTTAAATGAATCTGCCGTCCAATATTAAAAGGGTTGCAGCTTGGATCTCGGATCAATGCTGAGGGGGCTACTACTCCCATAACAGCAAAAGTCAGGCGATCGTATTCCGGTTGCTCTGCCCGCTTGGAGTAACAAGCCCGGATCAAAGCAAAAAAATCGCTGGTACTGAAATTTAGGCTGCTGATGCTGTCAATGTCATCTATGAAAATTACCAGATTTTGCTGAAGTGACTTGAGCAAAACTTTTTCGATAAATATCTCCAATCGCTGCACCGGCGATAGCAGTTCGCGATCGTTCCACCACTTGATGGCATCAAACCTGTTTGTGAGGTGCAAACTGCTTGCCATGCGGTACATGATTGCGGCATACCACTTTTGGGGGGAGATATTTGGGCTGCTGATGCTTCTCAAGTTGACGGCGGCAAAAGCTGTACCTTCTGCTTGCAACATTTTGGCCGTTTGCACTAGCAGGCTGGACTTGCCCATTTGTGGCGAACTCAACACGTAGCAGAAGTCTCCGGCTTTGAGCCCTTCGTAGAGTTCGCTGTCGGCCGATCGCCTGACATAGGTGGGCGCACCGGCAGGCAAATATCCTCCGACTTGATATTGGTAGGTGGAGTGGACTTCTGCTGTCATCTGGGAATTCATCAAGATACTACGCCCCTATGCTGTGCGATCGAAAGGTTACAAAATTCCAATTATTGCCAGCTTAATATTGTTTAAAATTTTTGTTCCTCTTTCTCTATTATCTACTAGCTCAGCTTTCTCCTTGTCAATCTTTACCGTATCTTTGCAAGCGTTCGCCGCAAATCCTACGATCGGCCTAATTGTACCCCGGCAATTGATTCTTTACGCTCGTTCACATAATTGATGAATTTTCACCCGATCGGATTGAAAACGCTAAAATGCCCTTTTTTTCACATTTTTTTACAATAATACTTTAAAAATCACTCGGTGGTATGATGTTGCCAGGGAAACTCATAACCGCAGCGCCGTCAACCTTCTGCCTTCAGATCCGCCTGCCGGATGCCGGAGGCAAACGCTGAGCAAGGCTGCCAATAAAAAACCCCAGCGTTTTGCTGAGGACTGCTTGAGTGGGAGATATCGTTAATCTGCGTTTTTTTTAGTTGACTTAGATTGCATGGAATTCCATGCTGCTGACTTTCCCCGGGCTTTCGCGTTCGGGGATTCCTAAGAACAAACTTTTCAGGATGAATCCACAAAAAGTTTAATTCTTAAAGGCGTTGTCAGAGCCCGGCAAACCACTCGCTCAACTATAAAAGTTAAGTCTGTGGCTAATTGTAGAAGATGCGCCCTGATGGCTTAACTACCCGATGGATTAGCACCCTGATGGCATAACTCCCTGATGGATCGGCGCCCTGATGGCTTTCGCTCCACTACCCAAAAGATTCGGGTTGGTAGATGATCGTGGACGTTAGTAACACGTCACTTCCGGCGTTTCCGATCGCAAGCGGGTGTGCCTGTCTGAATTGATTATGGCAGGCAGATTTATCAGAAGACAAGTGGGTTATTGCATCAACCCATTTCTGACAGATCGGGTTAGCCAAAAAGTGTCAATCTACGAAAATCAGGGTCATCGAACATGAAAAACAGCATCTTAGTATTAGGGGTAATTGCCTCGGCTGGCTTCGGCTTTTTCGAGGCAGGCAGCGCCAGCGCTTCTGCGATCGCCCCACAACCTTCATCAACCAGCAGTTTGACGGCTTGGGAGAGTCGTCCCGACTTTAACTACACTGGAACGAATGAGGATGGGGAGCAAGAAGAGGTAAAAACGGGTAAAAACAGGAAATAATTGGCGCTATAGTGTGGTTCGCTGTTGTGCGGTTGTGGTTGTGGTTGTGGTGGCGTTTGTTGTCGCAACCGCCTCGGATCGAGGCGGTTAAAACTCGATCCCAATAATCAGTCTACCTAATCCCGGGGGTGGGGGTCAGTTTCTGAGAACCGTGGATGGGAAAATAAACAGGTAAGGCAAGTCTGTCGGTGCAGTTTCCCCGCCTATAAACTTCCTTACCTTCTGATGTTCGGGATTCGGATCTGGCAAAATCGTATTTCATCTCGTAAAAACCCAATGGAAAATACTCTCGAAACTACCCGCAGACAGCGCGTATTGACAAGAACCCAGGAACGGCGTCAGGCGACACCCAAAGAAAAACAGTTGATTCACCTGCTAGCCAATATGGCTTGCAGTTTGATTAAATACGACTACAAACACGCAGCCGGGAAGGGAACCCTCCCGCCTTCGGAAAGCAAGCGTTTAGCGGAATGGCACTACCTGCGAGTTCAGCAAATCCGCCGGATCGAACGCTCGTTGGAGCCCGTAGCGACCCTCAAGCGGGTTTACTACAAGAGCATCCTCAGTCCGAGGGATCTGAAGTCTTTGAAACTTCTGTGGCTTGAGGACGACAAGAACCGGGTCAAACGGGTCGATCCTGACTTGGACGACATCCTCAGCGAAGCTTTGGATCGGGGAGATACTTTAAAACAGCTATTTCACTCGATCGAAGTCAAAGAACGCACGTTTGCTCCAACTCCTCGCCCCGGCGCCGTGCCGCTTTGGGTCAAAGAGTGGGAAGACTCGGAATATGACATAAACTTTTTTCCGCCTTCGTTCTCTGCATGGGTTTCGATCGTGGACGACTAGCTTCAAGACAAACTCTTTGACATGGCATCGATCGTAAATTTTAGATGGTAGACTTATTTGCTATTGCTGCCATTGGCCAAGAGTGTGCGGGCGATCGGCTTAACTAGCCGGCATTGCGCGCAGGCATCCGAGTATAGAGAAGTGAATCGGAGTCAGTACCATTGTACAATGGGGGAAAACCAGGGCTTCAGCTAATAGCTGATAGCTGATAGCTGATAGCTGATAGTTTCTCATGACTGACTCGATTTCAACTTCTCCTCTAGACTCGGCAGCCGATACAGCCGAACTCCGCTCTCAGTTGAGGTCGGGTTCGGAAAAAGCTCAACTGCAACTGCTGCAACAACAAATAGCAGATTCCGGTTGGGATGTATTGATGGAATTTTTATTAGAGCGCAAGTCAGAGGCACCGACTGCGGTCATGGGTAAGGCTTACCAAATTCTTTACAGTGCTAATTCTCCGAGAGCGGCGGAGTTTTTGCAAGCGAATTTTCCGACTGGGCTCGTGCCGCTGCGATCGGACTCTAACATTGATTACACTCCGCTGCAACAATTATTGGCGTTACAGGAATTTCAAGAAGCCGATCGCTTAACTTTAGACAAGCTTTGTGAATTGGCTGGTGATACAGCTTTGCAGAGAAAGTGGCTGTATTTTACGCAAGTTGAGAGTTTGCCCGTGGCGGATTTGCAAACAATTAATACGCTGTGGAAAGTTCATTCCGAAGGCAAATTTGGCTTTTCAGTGCAGCGGGAAATTTGGCTGAGTTCGGGCAAGAATTGGGATAAGTTGTGGCCGCTAATTGGCTGGAAGAAGGGAAATAATTGGACGCGGTATCCGCAAGAATTTATTTGGGATTTGAGCGCGCCTAGGGGTCATTTGCCGCTGTCGAATCAGTTGCGAGGAGTGCAGCCGTTTTCGGCTTTGATGGCTCATCCGGCTTGGGTGAAGTGAATGGTTTGGCGCCTTTTGGAGAATGTGGGGCGGGCGGGATGTTGGGCCGCACATTTGTTGGTGAGGCAGTGTTGGATTGAACCACAGGGATTCACACACGTCCCCCCTGTTCCACTGTTTGTTGTGCAGGAATTTACAGGCCGGACTCCTGTTCCATAGAGGAAGAGAGGGCATAGGAGCGGGCTTTAGGAAAGTTGGGAAATTTTCTATAATAGACTTCTTCCATCGTTCAAATCCCTTCCCCCGCTTGCTTGCTGGCGGACGTTTCCGGAGGGGACTCTCTGGCAGCAACCAACGCTTAAATAAAGATTTCAACGGTTTGTCTAATAAGAACTACCCAATTTTATGACCTAATTTTTACTGTTTTTTTTCAGCTTGTAGCGACTTTTATTGACACATAACGATCGCCCGCGCGATCGCCCGGGTAGAATTGGACGGTAGGGCCGATGCGATCGTTTGAAGGCGGGGCGGCGGTTCTGCGGAAGATTTGGCTTGTTTTAATGATGAAAGAGTTGTCAGGGCGATCGCGAATTGTGCGATTCCAATTATTACAGGCATCGGGTACGAAAGAGACGAATCTCTCGCCGATATAGTAGCAGATAAACGAGCCCGCACTCCGACTGCGGCGGCAGTTCAATCTGTACCAATTTTAGCAGATATTTAGGGCTTGCTGAAAAAGTAAGAAAACAGCATTTAGAAAGATGAATGAACTCGCAAGTCCCTTGATAATATAAGCTTTGTTGACGA